>WSZY01000015.1 GCA_013139875.1 Mariprofundaceae bacterium
GGTGGATGCGCGAAATCCTTGATGCTACACCGGGCCTTACCAATGTGGCCGGAAAGAGAGGTTATATTGATCGTGATGAAGAGAGAGTGTTTACCAAATTCGAACAGCGTGGCATCCGTGAAGGCCGCAGCAGCCAGTTTTTGCACTATGTTAAGGAGTAACAGCATGAGGGAGAGAGTATGAGCCTTAAAATCAATCGTGATCAACTTGTGATGACTGCCGTGCAGGGCAGCGTATCCCCTGCCAATCAGTGGGCACCCTTTGAAGTGGGCAGTCAGGGTGAAATATTTTCCTGGCCCTCTACCGGTGGCATTACCTACAATGTTAAGGTGGGTGATTCAGTGTTCGGCTGGGCCGGTGAGCATATTGAACCGGGGGTATCCACCACCCTGGATCATAAAAACCGCAAAGCCTCGGCCGGTTACCAGTTCCTCTCCTGTTGCGGTAACCAGGCACGGGTCATCTCCGGTGAGGCAAAGGGTGCTGTTGGCACGGTCATCGGCCATCATGGCGGCGTTGAACATCTGATGCTCGATTTTCCGGATGATGTACTCGATCAATTGACCTGTGATGACAAGTTTCTGATCCGGGGCTTCGGTCAGGGTCTGAAGTTCATCGACCATCCCGATGTGTTCATTTACAACAGCGATCCGGATCTGCTGGAAAAATGGGGGCTGAAGGAACGTAAAGACGGCACCATTGAAGTGCCGGTTAATGTCATTGTTCCGGGACATGCCATGGGCTCCGGCATCGGCGCACTCTCTGTCACCACCGGCGATTACGATATCCTCTGCCACGATGAGGAGACGGTGAAAAAGTATCATCTCGACAAACTCCGTTTTGGTGACTTTGTGGCTGTGCTGGATCATGACAACCGCTATGGGCGCACCTACCGCAAAGACTCGATCACAATCGGCATGGTGATCCACTCCGATTCACCACTTGGCGGCCACGGTCCGGGTATGATGACACTGATGAGCGCAACCGATAACAGGCTTCTGCCTGTCATCAATGAGAAAGCCAATATTGGTGTTATTATGAACATTGGCCGTTATGCGTAACTGGCTATTCACTGCTTCACTGCTGATTTCGATAACATGTCAGGCTGAACCGTATGAACTGTCTGGCAGTAATGAATATGAAAATATTGCAAACAGAGCAGTGGAGAGCGGTGAGCCACTGCTGATGATGCCGCTCAGCATTGTCAGCGGGCCCAAAAAGAAGCGGCTGGAAATCAGCTATACCTCCCGTGGCGGCTCCATGATCGTTCATGGCAAGGTCAATGGCGTCCCCATTCGCTTTGTTGTCGATACCGGCGCATCACTTGTTTCAATTCCATCGTCTATTGCCAAACGGGCCGGAGTCAGCATATCTGATAGTCGCCGCGTAAAACTGCACACTGCTAACGGCGTCATCTCCGCTCCACTCGTCAAGCTGGATCAGGTCATTGCAGACAACATCGCAATCACGGAAGTGATGGCCGTAGTTCAGGATCTCTCTGTGCCCGATCTCGGATTGCTTGGCATGAGTTTCTTCGGGAAGCATAAAATGACCATCGATCATGAGCGAAATGTGATTACTCTGGAGACCAAGTGAGCAGTGACTCCTCCGAATACCTTCGGGCAGGCGTGATTCAACTCTGTTCAAATCAGGATCAGGATAATAATCTGGCAAGAACCGCCTCACTGATTGAAAAAGCCGCAGAGCAGAAATGCAGCCTGATTCTTCTGCCTGAAAACTTCTCCTGCATGGGTAGCTGCGATGCGGATAAAAACGGTGTTGCAGAAAAGCAGGATCATTCATCCGTTCTCGCCTTTCTGGCCGAACAGGCTCGCAGGCATCAGCTCACCATTATCGGTGGCACGGTTCCTCTCAAGTCAGACAACAGCAAAAAGATCAGAAACAGTTGTCCGGTCTTTTCAGCAAGCGGCGAACTGATTGCTCTTTATGATAAAATGCATCTCTTTGATGCTGATCTCGACAGTGAAAAACATTGTGAATCAGCCAGTGTGAAGGCTGGGAAAACACCGGAGACAGCCAGTGTCAACGGCTGGAAAATTGGCCTTAGCATCTGCTATGACCTGCGCTTTCCTGAACTCTACCGTCACTACAGCAGCATCGGGTGCAACATGCTAGCCATCCCCGCCGCATTCACACGCCCTACCGGCAAAGCCCACTGGGAGGTACTTCTACGGGCCAGAGCGATCGAAAATCAGGCATACGTGATTGCCGCAGGACAGTCCGGAGTGCATCCCGGAAACAGGAAAACATGGGGGCACTCAATGATTGTTGACCCATGGGGTGAGGTGCTGGCCACATCAAATGATGGTGAAGGTCTCATTACAGCTGAATTATCGCTCAACAAAGTGAAGAAAATAAGAGAGGCTTTGCCAGCACTTAAGCACCGGAGGGTCTGATTCGATATGACTGCCCCAGAACAACAACAGCAGAACGAACCGAGTCGCGAACAGCTTCATGCTCATCGCCGGATCTTCTGGGATGCGTGGCAGCGCGCAAAAGATGGAGTGCCACTGGATGCCATGCAGGTTCGTATTGCGCGCGTCATTGAGATGCATCCGGAGCACCACCACTTCTTTGATGATATGGAACTGTTTCTTGATCGGGACTTCCATGTTGATGATGGCATGAATCCCTACCTCCATCTCTCCCTGCATCTGGCACTGGAGGAGCAGGTTGCCACCAGGCAGCCCCCTGAAGTTGCGCAGGCACTTGAACACCTGATGTCGATCAAAGGTGTTGATCGACATGCCGCCTTGCACCATATTCTCGAAATCCTTGCCGAGACGGTCTACTTTTCCCAACGGCAGGGCAGAGACCCGGATGTAATGCTCTATCTTTCCCGGGTTAAGGAGCTGATACAGAAATGATTCGCAGTATTTTCGTATCCGCCCTCTTCTTCTTCGGCCCTGCACTGCTGATGTTCATGCTGAGAAATCTATTCCTCCTGTTCAAAGGCTGGCTGCGACTTCGTCAGCTGCGGAAGAAGCAGGAACATGAGGTCATTGATATCACACCTCATAAGCACGGGTCACCTTCAATGCTGTTTAATATTGTGGCAATTGTGGTTGGTCTGGTCTGTGCTTTTCTGGCATGGCAGGAGATGGGAAGCGGCCCTGAGGAGCGGCAGCATTACGCCCCAGCCTATATTGATGAGTATGGAAAAATTGTGCCGGGAGCTATGGTGCCGGTAGAGAAATCTACCCCTCCGACACCCGATCAATCAGCTGATAAGTAATCAGGTGTGAAAGGTCTGTGTTTTATCAAAATCGGCTGGATCAACCTTTTTAGCACGCACGTTAGTACCACACCTCGGGCACTCATAAATTTCAGCCTCTTCCGCCTGAAACTTCTCTTTACATTGTGGACATGTCATTTTTACCTGACTCATGACCTCTCCTTTCCGGCAAATGGTCGTTAATTGTGTCTGAGCAGCTTATTGAAAGCCCAATCGACTCTAAAATCAAGTTTCAATCCACTCGGCAGTGGATGGGTGATAACGCACTCCTGATCACCGCCTCACCACATCTGGCTGCTGATTGGAAATCGCGCATGGTAAAGGAGAGTCAGCAGGAGGTCTGTGAAACGCCCCGGGTACTTTTCTGGCAGGAGTGGCTGAACCAGTTAGCAGGAACCCTTTCAACCTCCCCTATCCCCCTGACCAGACTTCAGGAAGAGCGTTTGTGGGAACGTGCCATCTCAAATGATCTGAAGACGCTCGGCATCAAAGTCGCCTCTACCCGCGCACTTATCAGAGGCGCATCTGAAGCGTGGGGCCTGATACAGGAGTACCGGGTACCACTATCGGAAATCGCCTGTGGCGGAGAAGAGGGTGAAGCAGTAGTGCGCTGGATAGAAGCCGTTCAGCAGGAGCTGAAAAAACAGCCGTCCGAGCTGCGAATGTTGACCAGCGAGATGCCCTCACTGATCTCAGATGCGCTTTCAGACAGGCTGCTAGAGGGTGAATTCCCCCAACAGATTCTCATTGATGGCTTTGAATCACTCACACCGATACAGCTGGAAATTTTTGAAAAAATTGACCTTGCCGGGTGCAACGTCAGTCGTTTTGAAGAAGCAGAGACAGGCTCCATCCAAACGCTCACCACAGCTCCCGATGCAACAGCTGAACAGGCTCATATCGTGGCCCGTATCAAAAGTCTGCTGGATCAGAATCCACAGATGCGCATTGGCATAGCCATCAGTGAATTCTGTGACAACTCTTCACTACAGCGGCTCCTTGATAGCACACTTGTTCCGGAATCATCAATCAACCCCGCTTACGAGTTTCAGGCCGTCAATATGGCTGGTAGAAAACTGTCTGACACTTCGATGGTGCAGCAGCTTCTGCATCTTCTCTCGATAGCTGGAAAAACCACCCTCCCATTCAGCGACTTTTTACCACTGCTCTTCTCGCCATGGGTTAAAGGCTTTGAAGATGAGCGGAGTGCGCGCGCCAATCTGGATGCAACCTTTCGCAGGCAGAATCGTCATCATCTATCACTCAACTCGCTGAAAAAGTCATCTGATCTTGAACATCTGCCCCATTTTCAGTCCGTTATTCGCGCTATGGTTGAGTGGAACAGGGAGAGCCGGCCAGCTGCCGCCTGGATCAAAGCTATCCAAAAACTACTGCAGGCAAGCGGCTTTATTCAGGCAGGAGTTCCTAATGAAACTCTGCGTAGCAATATTGAGATCCGGCAGATGAACATGTTCAGGGACACGCTGCTCTCACTGGTTGCCATTGATAAGATGAGCGGATCCATCTCATGGAGAGAGTTTCTGTCACTGCTCAGGTCCATCTGCAGTGAAAAGCGGTTTGCACTGACTGCTAAATTTCCCAACATTATGGTGATACCACTCTCCCGGATTGCAGGCCTTCGCTTTGATCATCTTTTTATTACGGGCATGGATGAGGGGGCATTTCCACCACCGGCAAAGCCGCACCCGCTACTTCCGCTTCGGTTGCAACAACAATACAAAATACCGATGAGTTCAGGTTCACTCTGTTTTGAATCCGCAAACTGGCTCTGGCAACAGCTGTTGGTAGCAGCTCCGACCATTGAGATCACATATGCAGAGCAGAGAGATGAGCATGAACAGCTGCCATCCTCCTTTCTGAACAGCCTTGCCCGGAGTGAACTGATAACCACGCCGCCGCTTAGTCATAAGCAGGCGTTAGAAAGCTTTGATGACAGCCTCAACACGCCCCTGCAGAGAGATGAGAGAGTTCGTGGCGGAACATCCATTATCAGGCTTCAATCGGCATGCCCATTTCGTGCTTTTGTAACACACCGCCTCGGAATCGCCGAGCTTGGAACAACCGTACCGGGCATTGAAGCCTCCACCAAGGGGTCACTGATTCATCTGGCACTTGAGGTAATATGGAACCGTCTTAAATCACAGAGGGAACTGCTTGCACTGAGTCATAGTGAGTGTCTGGAGCTGATTGACTCAGCGATTGAAACCGCATTGAAAGAGAGCCGCTCATCACCTGCTTTTAATCTGCGTAAATTTGAAAAAAAGCGGATGCGGCGGCTTCTCAATGAGTGGCTCAAGCTGGCGGCATCACGACCTCCGTTTGAAGTGACCGGAAATGAAGAGCGTTATGAACTGAATCTTCCTGAAAAAGGAGCGGTGCAATTTCCCATCACCATCAAAGCGGATCGTATGGATCGTGATGGAGAGGGTCACCGGATTCTGATCGACTATAAAACCGGTGCAAAACAGTCTCCTGCCAAGTGGCTTGGTGAACGCATGGAGGAGCCTCAGCTGCCGATCTACGCAGTGGCTGCCGAACTGACAGAACAGGATGCCGTTGCATTTGCCACACTAAGAAGCGGTGACCAGATGGGCTTTGAGGGGCTTTCCGGTGCAGATACAGCCAT
>WSZY01000106.1 GCA_013139875.1 Mariprofundaceae bacterium
TGAATCGGGATCGTCGCCCTCCACAAAATAGGGTGTGTAACCATAGCCGTGGAAAAGCGACTCCAGCCGGTCGTGGCTGATGCGCGAAAGGATGGTCGGGTTGGCGATCTTGTAGCCGTTGAGGTTCAAAATCGGCAGCACCGCGCCGTCGCGGATCGGGTTGATGAATTTGTTGGAATGCCAGGCGGTGGCCAACGGCCCGGTCTCGGCTTCACCATCGCCCACCACGCAAGCGACGATGAGGTCGGGATTATCCATACAGGCACCGTAGGCATGGGACAGGCTATAGCCCAGTTCACCACCTTCATGAATCGATCCGGGCGTTTCCGGGGTGACGTGCGAACCGATATGCCCGGGGAAGGAAAACTGCTTGAAGAACTTGCGCATTCCCTCTGCGTCTTCGCTCTTGTCGGGATACACTTCGGAGTAAGTCCCTTCGAGATAGGTTGGTCCGAGCACGCCCGGCGCGCCGTGACCGGGGCCGGCTATGAAAATGACATCAAGGTCGTCGCGCCTGATGACCCGATTGAGGTGCGCCCAGACGAACGACAGCGCGGGGCTCGCCCCCCAATGTCCGAGCAGCCGATGCTTGATGTGTTCGGCCTTGAGCGGTTCCTCGAGCAGCGCATTATCGCGCAGGTAGATCATTCCTACCGAGAGGTAATTGCAGGCACGCCACCAGGCCTGTATCTTTGCCAGTTGTTCCTGATCCAGGGGGTGCTCGCTCGGCTTCAATTGTCCTGCAGCTTGTTCCATGATATCGCCCCCTTCGTTGAGTATGTACTATTTGCAATAGCGGGTAATGGTTCTTACTAAGCTATAGCACAACCGTCAAACTTCTGCAATTTGAACAAAGTCTAATACACGTCCAGAGGCGGGGGCGGTATCAGACACTATTGCGTTTCTCGTTCTCCAGGGCTTTATCCGTTATCTCTTCATATAGATGGAGCATTCTCGCTGCCAGGAAGGTGCCTAGTGACACATCGGCTATCAGGGCAATGGCCGGCTTGCGGCTTGGCCACTGCCTTCCACTGAAACGTGGAAATCTTTTCGGGATCAGATTGGTAATTAGGATACCGGCAAACAGGCAGGTCACGAACAGCAATTCGAAAATATCATTAGGTTACATACAGTATTTTTTCTTTGGCAGGAAAAGCCTATTTCGACAGGGCCTACTACGATGGGCTGCTGGAGCTTTATGCCTTATCCGAAGGGCAGACTAAAATAATTTGTAAATTCAAGTTGATGGAATAAGCGGAAATCCGGGGACAGTTTGAACTAGCCCCGCTCCACATTAGCCTGACCCGGGCAGCACCAGAAACAGGGCAATCAGGATATCAAATTGCACATTCAGAATAGAGAGAAAGCCTGCTCCCAGCCCGGTGAGGGCGAGTCCGGGCAGCCTTGCTTTCCGAAAAATCAGGCGCGTTGTCAGTGAGAGGCCACCCAGAACACCCGCAACAATTGAAAACAGAATATACCATTCCCTGACAAACGCCGATGCAGTCAATGCCTGATCAAGGCTGCCAAAAAAGATGGCGACAACCATCTGCATCACCGGCCAGGGCAGAAATATCAGCAGATATTCAACCGGGTGCAAGGACAAGCCGGCACTTCTGGCGCGATAGAGAACAGCCCCGGCTACCAAAACGGCAGGGAGTGTGTAAATCAGCAGCGATAGTAAAAGGCTACTCATGCCGGAAATTCAAAAACCGATGGGGTCAAACTCGGTTGATTTGAGGCAGGGTTACAGTAGATGAGAGCAGTGACGCCAATCATGAAGGTCTACTTGAGGTAGGGGGCAACGGTAGCGGGGACAAGTTCTGAGACATCACCACCCATGCCGGAGATTTCACGGATAAAGCGGGATGAGACGAAAGTATAGTCCTCGCGCGCCATCACAAAGCAGGTCTCGATGCGCTCATCCAGCCGGCGGTTCATGGTCGCCATCTGGAATTCATACTCAAAATCGGATGCGGCTCGCAGGCCACGCAGGATTGCATCACCTTTTTGATCGTGGGCAAGATCGACCAGCAGGCCGGTAAAGCTGACGACTTCCACTTTGGGGGCATCGGTAAAGGTTTCACGCACCATTTTCAGGCGGGCTTCAAGAGCGAACATCGGCTCTTTCTTTGGATTTTCGGCCACGCCGATCACTATGCGGTCAAACAGCTTCAGGCCACGGTTGACCACATCGACATGGCCGAGCGTGATCGGATCAAAAGTTCCGGGGTAGATTGCAGTTCGTTTCATCTCTTTTTCCCTTCAACAAGCCCTGAGCGGACTACCCGGTTACAATCTGTCCAGCAGTTTCTTTCTCTGTTTCTGTAGCAGGTCCGGCGCAATCTGGCCTTTTTTATCCAGCCTCTGTAACAGTTCAAGACCGGCTTCAGGTGAGGGATGCTGCGCGTCATGTTCGGAGAGAATCATTTCAAATTTCTCCCGGTATTCATCCTTTGTGATCAGGCCTTTATCCCGTAGCCGGGATAGCGTGTCGATGCGAGCCTCTGTATCACGATTGGTAGCCGCAGCAGCTACTGCTACAGTTGCTGTCGCCGCTGTCGGAGACGAATCAGCTGTGGTTGTGGGCAGGCCACTGACTGACATGGCAAGCATGTCCGGCCGACCCCGGTGAAGGGACTGCCCCTGCTGAGGGACCAGCTTCCAGTGGGATATCTCGATATCGTCGTCAGACATGTTTCCAACGAGGTCACTAAGTCTGTTGGTTTCTTCTGCGATAGGTGTGAGCTGGAATGGAGTCCGGTTTTGAATATGGGTGAAATGCCAGTAGAGGGTGTTCTTGCTGAAAAAGACCGAGCCAAGGACTTTGTCCTGATGAAAAGCTATAGCTTTACCTGTCTGGATTTTAGCAAGAGCCTGTTGGATATGTGGTGCCAGAGCGTGAGCCTGGCTATCAGAAAAGACAGGCTTCGGATCACCTCGGCCAGCATAACGGATGCTACGAAGGGCTCCCTCGCATTGTGCCGCACTCAGGGAAACAGACCGGGAACCATCTGATCCGATCAGGCCACGGGCCGCCGCACCTTTCATGGTGGTGACTTCGGCATAGGAGAGAGAGGGGGCGAGCATTACCCATGCCAGCACCGGCAACACCATCCAGAATTTGTTGTGTAGGAAATATTGGAACATGCCGGTCATTCCAATGCCGATTGTAGCTGATGTCAACTCAGACGCCGGTTTTGGCCGGGGCATCTGCAGTTCCGGCAATCTGAATGATCCATAATTTTTTATAAGCGGTGGTAGAGAAACAGAATAAAAAAAGGATGGTTATTTTTCGGGAGTAAAAAAATAGAGAGTGGTGTCACCGTAATGCCTTGACTGGCTGGGTATCCAGCCTTCAGGCCATACCGGGTTGGCCCGGGATGACTCTTCAATAACAAGATATTGGTATTGGATGCTGTTTCTGTCCAGCCATACCGGAATTTTATCAGCAATACCCCGATCGTAGGGTGGATCGGCAAAAATAAGATCAAAGGAGCTGTTTTCAAGTCGATTCAGTGCTGCAGGAAGCGTGCCTTTGATGATATCCCAGCTTTCCAGATTCAACTGCCTGTGGCTCTCCTGCATCAGTTGACAGGCTCCGGGATGCTGTTCAATTGAGCAGGCGGATGCAGCGCCACGCGACAGCGCCTCAATCGCCATGATGCCGGTTCCGGAGAAGAGGTCGAGCATCTTCCAGCCATCGATATCACCAAGGATGTTGAAGAGGGCCTCGCGCACTCTGGATGGTGTGGGCCGCAGCCCCGGAAGATCCGGAACGTTGAGAACCCGGCCACGTAGGCTACCGGCAGTAATTCGCATGCTGGTCGTATAATTGAATAGCTAGATGGCCGATGCCGTTACCACTTGCGTTCAAATGTTTCGAGATTCCTGTTCAGCAGTTCGATGGCATCGAAGTCACCCGGCGCGACAGCATCACAACTATAGCCGATATCAACACCGATATTCTGCTCCGTTTCCGGCCAGGTCAGTGAGAGCTTCCAGCTGGCAACCACCTTTTCAGCCCACTTCTTCGCAACTTCAACCGTTATATTCGGCATCAGGATCGCAAAACGGCCCATGCCCATATCTGCCACCACATCATAGTCGCGGGTGTGCTCTTTAAGCTTTTGCCCCGCCTCTCTGGCAGCAACTTCTGCAAACCATGTGGCATGGCCACGGACAAGGGAGACATAGTTGCCGATACCGAAGAGCAGCAGGCTCAGTGACTGATTGGCCTCACGACAGCGTATCGCCTCCAGCGGTAGCCGGTGGCGGAAGTAGTTGGCAGTTTCCAGCTCGGTGACAGGATTGCGGAAGAAGTACTGCTCCAGCCGCTCACTGCGCATCAGTGCCGTATTTACACGTGCGATCAGCTGAGGCGGGGTGACAGGCTTGGTGATGTAGTCATCCACACCCAGTGTCAGCCCCTTGATCTGGTCATCCAGCTCATCAAGTACACTCAGGAAAACGAATGGAGTCAGGTTGTAGCGCTTGTCTTTACGCACCTCTCTGTAGAAAGCCCACCCATCCATATTGGGCATCATGATATCGGTCAGAACAAGGTCGACGTGCCGCTGTTTCAGAACATTGAGCGCGTCGGCACCATCGGTAGCCTCCAGTGTACGGAAGCCTCCCTGCTGTAAAAAGTGGCTGGTGATATCCCGGCTTGAGTTAGAGTCTTCAACGACAAGAACCGTTTTCATGGAGCTGTTTCCCCTCCCGCTTCCACCCCGGCTTTTGGCCCGACACGGAGCAGATTCCACTGCTTTGGATCCAGGTAGGCGTTGGCTGCAATCTTAATATCAGTGAGGGTGACGGATTCGACCTTCTGCGTCCAGACCTGAAGATAATCAAGCGGCATGCCATAAAATCCGATCATCGACATCAGTCCGACCCGCTCCCGGTTGGAGTCCATTCTCTGGGCAAAGCTGCCGGTCAGGTTGGCCTTTGCATCCTTTAGCTCTTTCCGGGTAATCTCTCCGCTGAAGAGCTCCTGCAAAACCGTACGCACTACATTTTCAGCCTCTTCGGCCTGATCGGCACGTGTCTGCAGCGTAATGATGAACGGGCCGGATGTGGCCAGCGGAATAAAGTAGGAGTAGATGCCGTAAACCAGACCCCGCTTTTCACGCACCTCCTGCATCAGTCTGGAGCCGAAGCCACCACCACCCAATATATGATTCAGCACAAATACGGGGAAGAAGTCGGCATCCCTGCGGGCAGGGCCGAGGCGTGATAGCTGCGAGAGCGTCTGTGACGTCTGCATCTCAATCTGTTTTGTAATGCCATGCACATCATCTGCCCTGCTGATCTCAAATAGCTGCTGTTCGGGGGCTCCCTTCCAGTCAGCAAGCAGAGGTTGCAGCAGTTTCAGCAGCTCCGGCATGGTGATATCACCACTGACTGCCAGCACAGCACCTTCCGGCCTGATCTGATTCACATAGAGTTTTTTCAGATCGGCAAGCAGGATTTTTTTTAGTGATGCAGGATTGCCATCCGGACGATGGCCGTAGGGATGCCCCGGAAAGAGCAGGCGGCTTGTTGCCTCGGAGGCACGGACGCCGGGCTCTTCCAGTGATTTTCGGGCTGCGGAGATGGTGTTCTCCTTGATAAGTGCGAATCGTTCACTGCTCCACCCCGGAGCCAGCAGGGCTTCAGAGAAGGCATCAAGGCCGGCTGGAAGCACCTCTTTCAGCACCATCATGGAGAGGCTCAGCCCGTCACGACCGGAGCTCGCACCAAGCTGGATCGCTTCAGCATCCAGAATTGTCGCCCACGCCTCATGCGTATGTTTT
>WSZY01000170.1 GCA_013139875.1 Mariprofundaceae bacterium
GCTTCAGGAAGAGGCGACCGAGGATATGTATCGTCTGGCAGCACTTTCTGATCAGGATGATCTCTCCGAGCCCGTCGGTATCACGGCATGGCGTCGTGGTGTCTGGCTTGCAGTTAATCTCTGTACGGCCATTCTGGCATCTATTGTGATCTCCCAGTTTGAGGCAACCATCTCCCAGATTGTAGCGCTGGCAATCCTGATGCCGATTGTTGCCAGCATGGGTGGCATTGCCGGAACACAGACACTCACCGTTATTGTGCGTGGTATTGCACTGGGCCGTGTAACATTTGAGACCGGCAAGAGAGCGCTCTTTAAAGAGGTATCGGTCTCAGTGGTTACAGGCTTGAGCTTTGCCATTATGATGGGAATTGTTGCATCATTCTGGTTCCCTCTGCTGGGAGCCAAACTCGGTATGGTTATTGCTGTGGCAATGATGATAAATCTGGTTGCAGCAGGCCTTTCCGGCGCTCTTATCCCCCTGACGCTACAGAGGATGAACATCGATCCGGCACTGGCATCCGGCACCATTTTGACCACGGTAACCGACGTGGTTGGTTTCCTCTCTTTCCTCGGCCTCGCAACCATCTTCCTTCTTTAGGCTCCTTCTGAATCAAGCATAAAAACAGTTAAGGGCAGAGCTTCCACCTATACTTTCCACCCATGGACGGGTGGCTTTAGTAAGTATCAGGTAAACCGCGTTTTTCCTGATACGTTTCAAGCAAAAGGCAGGAAGCCTTTTGCGGATGCTTAAACCCGTTGATTCATGACCATTCATGGCTAGGCTACGTCTTCTTTTAAGGAGTGCTCCATGCCAGATGTTCAACACCACCATTTAATTATTCTGGGTTCCGGCCCTGCCGGTTACACCGCAGCCATTTATGCGGCACGTGCCAACCTGAAACCTGTGGTGATTCAGGGCATTCAGCCGGGCGGGCAGCTGACCACAACAACTGATGTGGATAATTATCCGGGGTACAAAGATGGTGTTCAGGGGCCTGAGATGATGGCTGATTTTCAGGCACAGGCCGAGCGTTTCGGCACTGAAATCATCTGGGATCACATCAATGAAGCCGATCTCTCCAGCCGCCCGTTCATCCTTAAGGGAGACGAAGGCAGCTACACATGTGATGCCCTGATTATCGCGACCGGTGCTTCGGCCAAGTATCTCGGCCTGCCGTCAGAAGAGGCTTTCTCCGGCCGTGGTGTATCTGCCTGTGCCACCTGTGATGGATTCTTCTATCGTGACAAGGAAGTGGCGGTCATCGGTGGTGGTGACACTGCTGTTGAAGAGGCGCTCTATCTCTCCAATATCTGCAGTAAGGTGACTGTGGTTCATAGAAGGGACGAACTGCGTGCCGAGAAGATCATGCAGGATAATCTTTTTGCTGCCAAGAACGTGGAGATGGCATGGAACAGTGTTCTGGACGAAGTGCTGGGCGATGATAGTGGCGTGACCGGCATGCGTATCAGGTCCACGGTTGATGGTTCAACCACTGATATCGACCTGCATGGTGTTTTCATTGCCATCGGGCATAAGCCGAACACCGATTTTGTGAAGGGGCAGCTGGAGATGGATGATACCGGCTACCTGATCACCAGGGATAAGACTACGGCCACTTCGGTGGATGGTGTCTTTGCAGCCGGTGACGTGGCCGACTCGGTCTATCGTCAGGCAATCACCTCAGCCGGTGAAGGTTGTAAGGCAGCACTGGATGCCGAGCGCTGGTTAGCGGTACAGGAATAAGTCAGGCGATTCATTTAGCTTGCGCGGAATGAATACACAAACGGTAAATGGCTCTACAGACTGGCTATTGATCTTTAGTTGCTGGCTCATTGCGACCACATCAACGTTTGGCAGCCTCTTTTTCAGTGAGATTATGGAGCTGACACCATGCGTTTTATGCTGGTATCAGCGAATATTTATGTTCCCCCTGCCCATCATACTTTTCATTGGCCTCTACCCCGTAGACAAACAGGTGGTCCGCTATGCCCTGCCTGTTGCGATCATCGGCCTGCTGTTTACCGTTTACCATTGCCTACTATTTTTTGGCGTCATACCAGAGAGCCTCCAGCCCTGTAGTCAGGGCGTATCCTGCAAGGATGCCAATATGGTACTGTTTGATTTTCTACCCATCCCGCTTCTTTCACTCGCCTCATTTTCAGCCATAACAATCTTATTGCTCATTATTCGAACCAGGACAGATAAATGAAAAAAAATCACGTTGTAATGATTACAGCCCTTCTTCTGGTACTTGTTTTTATCACAGGAGGTTACCTCTACAAATCCCAACAGGCACAAACCCAGGCTGAACTTGCCAGACAAAACCATGAACTCCTGATCAAGCCGTATTCGCCCAGAACGGGAAGCCCTGATGCCAAAGTAACCATTGTCGAGTTTATGGACCCGGCCTGTGAAACCTGTAGGGCTTTTTATCCACTGGTCAAAAAGCTACTGGTCGAACACCAAGGCAAAGTGAATCATGTCATTCGCTATGCGCCCCTTCACCATGGTTCCGATTACATCCTGCAAATTCTTGAAGCCTCCAGAAAAATGGGCACTTACTGGCCAGTCCTGGATCTGATGTTTGCATCACAGCCTCACTGGACCTCACATCATCAGGCGCAACCGGAGGTGCTTTGGAAATATCTTGAACATTATAAATTTGATGTGGTACGCCTGAAGCAGGAGATGAACGATCCGACAATTGTAAAGAACATTGCGCAGGATCTGGCCGATGCTAAGCAGCTTGGTGTCAGCAAAACCCCATCATACTTCGTCAATGGCACACCTCTCGCCATTTTTGGTTATGATGAACTACGGGCACTCATCGATAGTGAAATAGCCAAAAACTATTAATGCCTGGCAACGCTCAAAATTAATCTTCATGGGTCTTGATCTGTATTAGTTCCGACTTGATCCTTTGATGTTCTCTCTCAGTTGTTGTGCAAACTCACTGTGAGTGTGATCTGAATGACCACTTATGGCCGGAAGCAGACACTCAAAAGGCGAGCGGCTGCTTTTGGGTAGTATTGATAATCAGTTTCTGATCAGCTCTGCGAAACGGTCAAACAGGTAATCCGCATCATGCGGCCCCGGGCTTGCTTCCGGGTGATACTGCACCGAGAAGATCGGCTTATCCTTCACTTTCAGCCCCTCAACCGTACCGTCAAAGAGTGAACGGTGCGTGATCTCAACATTGGCAGG
>WSZY01000155.1 GCA_013139875.1 Mariprofundaceae bacterium
CCATAGAGAAGACCCATCATGCGCATCTTCATGGCTGAGTCACCATTGAAAATGTGGCTGAACTCATGGGCAATAACACCCTGCAGTTCGTCCCGGCTCAGCAGCTCCACTGCACCACGGGTAACACCAATCACCATATCCGATGGTGTGAAGCCGGCTGCAAAGGCATTGATACCCGGCTGCTCCAGAATAAAGACCGGCGGAACGGGCAACCCTGAGGCAATGGCCATCTCCTCAACCACATTCAACAGCCTGCGATCAAGCGGCTCTTTTGCAGATGGAGGCAGTCTGCTTCCACCCAGCATCTCGGCAACGGCACTGCCACCGCCCTTTGAAAGGGTATGGATCCGGTAGGCACTACCTCCCAGTATTACCAGCAGTGTTCCTGCCGATATCCATAAAAAGAGTTCACGACTCCACAGTTGATCTGATGAAAACCCGCCCTGATCGATAAAGAGCTGTCCGATCAGTATTCCCACAACGACTGCGCCATAAACAGCCGCTGCAATCAGGGCAATGGCAAGGACAAACAGGGCCACCAGAATAGCGCTGTTCCTTCGCGCCTTCTCCTGGTAACCGAAAAAATTCATGGCTGGATTCTACTGGAGCAGCAGTTTAAAAACTGACTTCAACCCTCTCTTTCACTTCAGGGTTTTTCACCTCAAACAGTGCAGCCTCTCTGAAACCCATCATCCCGGTAAACATCGTGTCGGGGAATGTTTCCCGCTGTGTGTTATAAACCATGACTTCATCATTATAGGCCTGACGTGCAAAGCCTACCCTGTTTTCAGTCGAAGCAAGCTCTTCAGAGAGTTGTGCCATTGTCTGATCAGCTTTCAGATCAGGATATGCTTCAGTTAATGCATTAAAATTAAGCATCGCCCCGCCCAGCAACCCCTCCGCACCCGCCAGCGCCTTAATCGCTTTGACATCACCCGGATGGGCACTGGCCTGCTTCATGGCAGTCATCGCCTGATTTCGAGCCTCAATCACATGGGTAAGGGTATCCTGCTCATGCTTGAGATACGCCTTTGCTGTCTCAACCAGATTCGGAATCAGATCGTAACGGCGACGCAGTTGTACATCAATCTGTGCAAATGCATTCTTAAAACGATTTTTCAGCTTCACCAGCCTGTTATATATAATCACCACATAAAGAATCAGAAAAACAGTTACACCAAGCACAACCATAAGTGCAGTCATGAGCTTACCTCCTCAACAGATTCGACATTCACACGATAGAGTAACAATGCCCCGGCTGCAAATAACAAAATAATAACCAGAATGGATAGCCTCGCACTTCCAGACAGCATGCTGGTCGCCCCCATCATCAATGGCCCCAACACTGCAGCAAACTTGCCGAGCATATTGTAAAAGCCGAAAAACTCAGCCGACTGCCCTACCGGTATCAGCCTTGCATAAAGGGAGCGGGAGAGCGCCTGTATTCCACCCATAACCAGGCCGATCGCTGCTGCCAGCAGATAGAAATCACCACTACTCTCCATGCCGGCACCCCAGATGCAGATGCAGATATAGACTGCGATGCAGACCATAATACTGTTTTTAGCGCTCCAAACCTCAGCAATACGTCCCCAGACCAGAGCTGCCGGGAATGCAACAAACTGGGTCAGCAGAAGTGCCCTGATAAGCACATCCGACTCGAATCCGAGTGAGAGCCCGTAATCAACAGCCATCCGGACAATGGTTCCGACACCATCAATATAGAGAAAGTAGGCCGCCAGAAAGAGAAAAACCGTCCTGAGCCGGCGAATATGCCGGAACGTCTCGATAAACTGTCTCCAGCCGGCAGCAACACTTCTCCCCCACCTGACATGCTTCACCTCACCCCTCTCGTGAACAGTCAAAATCAGAGGCAGTGTGAACACGCCCCACCAGAGTGCGACAAGAAGAAAAGAGAGCCGCACGGCTTCACTTCTATCCATCAGTCCGAACCATTCAGGGTTTATGGTCATCACAACACAGACCGCAAACATCAGGCCGCCACCTATATAACCCAGTGCATAACCGAGTGATGATACCCGATCCAGGTTCTTCTCTTCGGCCACATCAACCATCAGGGCATCGTAAAAAACATTGCTTCCGGCAAAGCCAATGGCACCGAAAATGTAGAGCATCATCGCCATCAACCACGCACCCTGCACTACAAGAAAGAGTGCGGCCGTCATCAGTATGCCCAGAATAGTAAAGGCAAGAAGCATCCGTTTTTTCAGGCTCCCCTGATCCGCTATCGCTCCGAGAACCGGTGCCATGACGGCAACAAGCAGGCCACCTACTGCATTGGCAACACCAAGCCAGAAGGTACTCTCATTGATGCTCAAGTCTGAAGCCCAGAACTGTTTGAAAAAGATAGGGAAAAACCCGGCCATAACCGTGGTTGAGTAGGCTGAATTGGCCCAGTCATACATCGCCCAGCCATAGACTGATTTTCTATCAGGATATCTCACATGCATACGTTAGAGGATAACGGCTCTAATTTCGAGAGAGTCAGTTTCGAGAATGTTAGTGGAATCAGGATAGATGAGATGCTGCCCACGCAGCAATCACACCCTATAACAGGCTTGCCCTGCCTGCCCGCCACGGCAACATGCACATATGCACTTCAAAAGTATTGCACGTTTTGCAGGCCCGCTCTCTGCCATAGCCATACTGGCCGGTGTTGATATCAGCGGGCATCCACATGCCGCCGCCATGCTTGCGGTTACCACATGGATGGCGATCTGGTGGATCAGCGAATGTGTGCCACTGGCCCTGACGGCTCTGATTCCCCTCATATTTTTCCCCCTTCTCGGCATCACAACCGGCAGAGAGGTCGCCCCTAAATATGTGAACAGCATCATTTTCCTCTTTCTCGGTGGCTTCCTGATTGCTCAGGCAATGGAGAATACAGGCCTGCACAAGCGCATTGCCCTGAACATGCTGGCAAAGCTGCATGCCAGCCCGCTACAGCTGGCTATCGGTTTTTCAATAGCAACGGCATTTCTGTCGATGTGGATATCCAACACGGCAACAACGATGTTGATGCTCACCATTGCCCTGCCACTGCTGCATCGGCTGATGGAAGAGCACGGCAGTGAACAGATCGCTCCGATGGCGGCAAGTTTTCTGCTGATTATCGCTTATTCGGCCAACATCCGGGGCATGGGAACGCCGGTCGGTACGGCACCAAATCTGGTGTTTCTGGAAAACATCCGTGCGGTAGCACCGGAACTGGCTCCCTCTTTTCTTGAATGGATGATGATCGGTGTGCCGATGGTGGTGGTTGGCCTGCTTGTACTGTTTCTGGTGCTTGGCCCGAAACTGAGGCAACTGCCATGGAAACCCTCGAATGCAGATCAACTGCAAAATGCCCTGCTTGGCCTTGGGCCGATGCGCAGAGAAGAGCGGCATGTCGCCACAGTTCTGACCATGACTGCCCTTCTCTGGATGAGCAGAGAGAGTGTTGTCATTGAAGGTATCACCATTCCGGGCTGGTCCTCAC
>WSZY01000073.1 GCA_013139875.1 Mariprofundaceae bacterium
TTGATGAAGGGTGTCGTCACTTTTCCGTAACCGATGCCAGCGAGGGCATGGAGCTGCGTGATCTGCTTCCCGAAGCTGAGAGTATTGTTCTGCTTTCCGGTATTTTTGATGCTGAAGATGCTGAGCTTGCCTGCAAACAGGCTCTGACACCAACCATCACCAGCGAGCATCAACTCGGGCTTCTTCAATCGGCAGGCTTTAGCGGTTCGGTCTGGATCAAGATTAATACGGGCATGCAACGACTGGGAGCCGATAATCCTGCCCGGCTTATGGACCGGTGTCGTACCGGAAAAATAGACGTGGCAGGTATCATGTCACATCTGGCCTGTGCTGATACGCCTGAGCACCCCCTCAACAGAGTGCAGGCAGAGGAGTTTTCCACACTGTGTCAGCAACTCGATCCGAAACTTCCGGCTTCTCTTCTGAATAGTGCCGGCATGGTTGCCCTCCCTGATGAGATGCACAAATTTGTTCGCCCCGGACTGGCCCTTTACGGTGCCGAACCCGTTGCGGCAGAACCCCTTGGGGTAAGGCCCGTCATGCAGCTTACCGGCCAGGTTATGCATGTTCGTGAAATCGCTACAGGGGTAAGTCTCTCCTACGGCGCATCATTCACAGCTTCCGATGACATGAAGATTGCGGTTGTCAGCCTTGGATACGGTGACGGCCTGCCCCGATCCGTTTCCAACTGCGGGCAAGCTTACGCTAAGGGCATGCTGTTCCCGATTGTGGGGCGCGTCTGCATGGACTACTGCCTGATCGACTGCAGCACGAACCGTCTGCAGCCCGGTGATACGATTGAATTCTGGGGAGAGAAGCTTACCGCATCGACCGTCTCTGACCTTGCCGGAACCATCCCCTACGAACTCTTCACCGGCGTAGGAAAACGTGTCTGTCGCAGGGTAATCTGAGATGAAGCTACTGCAAAGGATCGGAGCCATCACTGAGATGTTTTTTGCGCAGATCGGCCTCTATGCAACCACACTGGGGCGGGTCTCCAAACGCCTGCTCTCCTCTCCCCGCTATCCACGGCTGATCCTCACCCAGGCTGAAGAGGTCGGTGTCCAGTCGCTCCCTGTCGTCCTCCTCACCGCTCTCTTCACCGGCATGGTGCTGGCGCTTCAATCCTATATTGTCTTTCACCGGTTTGCGGCCGAGAGCATGATCAGCGTTGTTGTATCTCTCTCCATGGTTCGGGAGCTCGGGCCTGTACTGGTAGGTCTGATGGTAGCCGGACGTGTTGGAGCCTCATTTGCTGCTGAACTCGGTACCATGCGGGTATCGGAGCAGATTGACGCACTCTGGACGCTCTCCACCGATCCAATGCGCTATCTGATCATGCCACGCGTCATTGCCGCCATCGCCATGATGCCGCTGCTGGTGGTGATCTCCGATTTTATCGGCATCTATGGCGGTTATGCCATCAGTGTCTTCATGCTGGATCAGAATCCGGTGGTCTATCTGGAGAAAGCCACGCAGTTCATGGAACTGAAAGACTTTTACTCCGGTCTGGTTAAGGCCGGTTTTTTCGGCATGCTGATCGGTGTTATCGGTTGCTCGGAAGGGTTTAACTGCAAAGGCGGTGCCGAAGGTGTCGGCAGGGCCACCACGCGGGCTGTGGTCATCTCCTGCATGAGTATTCTGGTCTCTGACTACTTTCTGACCGCATGGATGTTCGGATGAGCCACGATCAACTGCCCCGCATCAGCATTCAGAACGTTAACAAACGCTTCGGAGACAAAATTATTCTTGAGGATGTCAGCCTCGATATCATGCCGGGGAGTTCAACAACGGTCATCGGCATGTCAGGCGTTGGAAAAAGTGTGTTGATCAAGTGTGTTCTCGGCCTGATGAAACCGGATTCGGGTGAGATCTATGTTGATGGTGAGAACTGGCTTGAGCTTTCAGAAGAGGAGCAGCTGGACCGTATGAAACGGGTTGGTATGCTGTTTCAGGGTGGAGCCCTCTTCGACTCACTCTCTGTATGGGAGAATGTATCCTTTGCCCTGCTGGAGAGAGGTGAGAGCAAGACGGCAGCCAGAGACCGGGCCAGCGAAGTTCTTGAGTGGGTCGGACTTCCGAATATTGAAGATCTGATGCCTGCCGAGCTTTCAGGTGGCATGTCAAAGCGTGTCGGCCTTGCCCGAACCATCTGCCATAAACCGGATATCGTATTTCTTGATGAGCCGACAACCGGGCTGGATCCCATTATGTCGGATGTAATCAACCGCCTGATAGCCCGGCTGCACAAGGATTCAGGAACAACCATTATGGCCATCACGCATGATATGAAAAGTGCCGCCATGATCAGTGACAATATCGCGATGCTTTGCCATGGACGCATTCATCGTCAAGTCACCCCCGATCAGCTAGACTCAGATCAGGATCCTATGCTTCGCCAGTTTGTAGAAGGGCGGGCTGAGGGTCCGGTCAACTGCAGTGTCTGGGGAAAAGATATAGAGGAGGCCGTTAGCCGATGAATTCACAAGCAAGACTGGGCGTCTTTGTCCTTGTTGCCCTGATGCTGTTTGGCTTTGCAACCGGAAAAGTCGGGGATATTGTCTGGGTCAAACAGGATACCAACGTTATTGAAACAGAATTTGATGATCTCATGGGGCTTGATGTTCAATCACCGGTACTCATGGCGGGTGTTAAAATCGGTATCGTTCAGGAGATTCTTCTTCGCAACAACAGGGCCGTTGTTCGCGTTGCGCTTAATCAGGGTGTTCGGCTGCCTGCTTCTACCCGGGCCTCAATTATTGGCCGTGGTCTGGTGGGTGAGAAGAATCTCTCACTCAGTGCCGAGCCCGGTGACAGCGATTGGCTTCCGGATGGTGCACTGATCCCCTCTGACCCAACCGGAGACATCAGCTCATTTATTGCTGGATCCTCTTCGATTACCGATGACCCGAAAAAACTAACTGATGCACTGACCAAGGTGTTCAGTGATGACGGTGGAACAGGTTCTCTGAAAAGCCTGCTGGCAAAGACCAACCAGACGGATGAACAGCTCTCTGAAATCATCG
>WSZY01000040.1 GCA_013139875.1 Mariprofundaceae bacterium
TCTGCTCATCAGACAACAGGCGTGATGCTGCAACGGTTGCCTTCAGGTTTGCTGACAGGCGCGCTGTACGCAACTCACCCATGCGTTTGGCATATCCATTCAGCTCTTTGTCAGTCACCTTCCCTGAGTGCAATCTGGAGCGAAATGCTGCAACAGTAATCTCCGCCTCTGCATGAGCGCGGGCAGCATCGACCTCTGCCTGCACGAGAAGATCGCCGATCTGCTTGCGCTGCTTGTCGCTCAGTCCGACTCTGTCTGCGCGCTTGAGAAGTTTACGGATATAATCAGGGGTTTTTCCTGGAATCGCATGGTGCCCATATTTGCCATGGTGTTTTCCACTTGCCTGTTTAGCCCCCAGTGGACACGGCTTGGGTACAGGCCCATCTCCATCATAGGCAAGGCCGCTCATCGGAAATGCCATCATCATGACTGTCGCTAGAATCACTTTGGTTCTGTTATTCATTTTTTTATCTCCCTTGGTTATTTAAATCAAAATGTTACGCTGATGCCTGTGGTATAGCGGCGCCCGGAATTGACCACGATCGAGAGGTCTTCAGCGTCGTAAGTGAAATCGGCATTACGGTCGTAGGTACCGCGTGCTGTGTTGTAGTAAGTGCGATTAAGCACATTGTCGACACGGGCAAACAGGTTCCAGTTAATGGCGTTATTGCTGCCGGTTGAGAAGTCATAATTGGCAATCAGGTCAAATATGGTATGGCCACCAATCTTCTCCTGATTGATCTCATCGGCAAAGTATGAGGACTGCGCAAGCATTTCGGCGGTCACCGTCAGGCCTGTAACAGGCTTCACATTTGCAGCCAGGAAGAGTTTATTCTTCGGCGCACGCGGCACGACATTGCCACTGTTGTTATAAGGCACAAGTATGTGGGCAGGGCTATATCGATTACCCAACAGCAGGTTAAAGTTGTCATACTTCGTGAATTTTGCATCCAGGAAGGTATACGCAACATCCATCGAGAAGAGCTGATCCTGATTACTCTTTACAGCCACCTCGACACCACGGTTTCGCATACCGCCGATGTTCTGATACTGATCCGTTGTGCCGCTCAGGGCATATTGCCCTGCGACATTGAGGATGTAATCCTTGCGGTCAATCTGGAACGCCGCAATATCCCACTCCAGACAGCCGGCAATATCCAGTCGGCCGCGCAGGCCAATCTCATAGTTGATTGCATGCTCAGGCTTCAGGTCTGGATTGGCAGCTACGTTTCCGGTCAGAGAAATTGTGCCGGCAAAAAGCTGCTTGATGGTCGGCGCCCGGAAACCGGTTGAAACATTGGAGTAGAGTGATACGGAGTCGCTGAAATCGTAGTTCACGCCACCGCGCCATGAGCCGACATTAAAACTCTTGGAAAGGTTTGGAGCCGGTGCGGCCGGCAGGTAATCCTCATAGTTCAGTTTTATGTGGTCGAAGCGGCCATTCACAGTAGCCGTTAACTTTTCTAACAGGCGGTATTTCAGCTCACCATAACCGGCATACATGCGCTCTTTTGTTCTGTTGTCCTCAATCACTGTTCCTGCGGTTACAACCGCACCACCGAATGGGCTGGTGCGATGATCCTCCAGGATAGATACAAAATTATCGTAGCTGTTATCCCTGACATCAACTCCACCCATCCATGCCGTTGTCTCACCTGCACTGCGCCACTCGCCTTTCAGGCCGCGCTGAATCTGTTTGTAATCATTATCGTTGGCATAGGCATCCGGATCAGTGACCGCCGGGTACGGTGGAAACGGTGCCAGCCCATAGCGTATCGGATCGCTCCGGAATTTGGTGTTATCAGAAAACTGATAGACATTGAGCATCAGGTTGCTGGTTTCAGAAATGTCGTTGGCGTAGGTAAGGTAAAACTTCCCCAGATCCACGTTATAGTTGCGTGTATAGTCGCGACCATTAATGCTGGTCGGGTCAACTGCAGCCTGCGTCACCCCTTCTACCGTGCCATGACTGTCTTTAAGGCGATTGGCTACTTCCCACCCGAATGTCAGATCACTGGAGTCAGATGCGTAGTACTGTAGTTTTCCGTTGAAATAATCAGCTTTGGAATTGCCCTGGAAATAGTAGCCGTCGGTATCACGCCGGCTCAACTGTACATGACCGGAGAACTTATCGGTTGCAAAACCGGCTCGTGCAACGCCACGTTTGTAACCAAAACTTCCAGCCTCTGCTGAAACATGGCCTCCAGCCATCTTGGCACCGCGCTTGGTGGTGATAATCACCGCCCCTGCCAGTGCATCATCACCGTACAGGTAGGAGGCACCACCCTTGATCACTTTGATGGATTCAATGTCATCCATATTGATATTAACGCGTCCGGTACGTTCAAACACCGGTACACCATCGATAACGACGGCCACACCGGGCTTTTCACCCATATATCGCTGGTTCTCCACGCCACGGATATGAATTTTCAGAGAATCCCCACTCTGGAGTTCAGCTGTTACCCCCGGAATTGCATCAAGAACCTGTTTAATATTTTTGGCATGTGCCTTTTCCACCTTATCACCGGATATCACTGCGATGTTCGAAGGCTCACCACGCTTGGATTCAAAGCGATTATCAATGGTCGTGGAGTCCACTCTCATCAGACCCATATCCTCAGCATCCGCTACAACAGGCATCAGCAGTATGGCTGCCGCTATCAGCAACTCCTTTCTTATCTTCAGGTTCATCATTTTCTCTCTCTTAAGTTAATCAATCTAATAAAAATCAGGTCGCATTCAGGCTGAAACGCATGCGGAACTCGCACGGCAGCGGGCAGTGAATATTTTCAGGCGGCTTCGGCATCGGCATTGCCCTCTCCACTGCCTTTCGGGCAGCGATAAGCAATACGGATGAGCCATTCTCCACCGTCAACTCCCGGGCTGAGCCATCCGGGTGGAGGGTGAAACGAACATGCACCTCGCCCTCAATACCACGACGGCGTGCAGCCTTTGGATACCATTTATGCTGCTCAATATGAGCCATCACATTGCTGAGATATCGCTCGGTTTCACGCTGGATGGCCCCTTCATTGATCTGTGGAACGGCCTCAGATGGAGCTGCTGCCTGCTGCATAGGCTGAGCGTCCGGTTTCGATTCAACTGGCTCTGGCTCTACTTCAGCGACTTCCCGTACGGCTTCAACCCGCTTTACGACTTTCTCTTTTTTAGCCACTACCTTTTTAGGTTCCGGCTTTTCCTGAGGTTGCTCCGGTACTGCATCAGGAACCGGTGCTGGTGCCAAAAAGCTCAGGCGCGTCACACTTGTGTTAACTGATTCAGATGAGGGTGCTGAAATTGATCCTCCATAGCCGACAAACAGCAAACCATGAATCAGAATGGATGCCGTAATTGCCCCTGCCCGAATCAGCTGCATCTGAGCCAGGCCCTGAGGTTCATACAGCGCGGCAGCCATGCTCATTTTCCTGCCGGCTGCTCTGTCACAATATCAACACCACTGGCTCCAGCCTGACGGGCAGCATCAATCACCTTGACCGAATCACCGAGGCTTACGTCTGCATCGCCACGAATCACAATTCGTTTTTCATCCCTGGATGAAAGTAGTGATGTAATTTTTTCCACCAGCACGCCTGATAGAATCTGCTCTCCTGATATTGTGATCTGACCAGAGGATGAAATCACAATTTCAAGCGGCTTTTTCTGTTCCAGCGATACGGCACTGGCCGCCTCGGGCAACTCAATCGGCAACCCTTCATTTCTGACGAAATGTGCGGTGAGCATAAAAAATATCAGCAACAGAAAGACAATGTCGATCAGTGGCAAGAGATTGGGGGCCTGACCACTTCTTCGTACACCTTCAAATTGCATGAGCCAGACTGTCCCTGTGTTTAACCTGGTCGCCTACGCTGCTTTCAGAGAGGTGTGGCAACTGCTCAAGCGCTATTGATGCCACCCGCTGCATAGACTTGGCCCGCTTGTCCACCATGCCTTCAAGCAAATGGAGCAGAAGCAGCACTGGAATAGCAACAGCAAGCCCTGCTCCAGTGGTGACCATGGCCTCCCAGATGCCCCCGGCAAGCATCTGAGCATCCACTTTGCCACCAGCCTGTTCGATCACCATGAAGGCTTTAATCATCCCGGTAATCGTTCCGAACAGGCCCAGTAACGGCGCCGTGTTCCCCAGCCATGCCAGTGTACGCAGACCGGCTTCCATGCGGGCCATCTGTTCACTGCCAATGCGCGATGTAACCCGGGCAAGATCTTGCACCCCGGCAACTGCGGCCTGCTTTATACCCGTGGTAATGGCCATCTCAGGAGCTATACGTTTGCCTCTGGAATCATGCAGGCTCTCCATTTCACGGCCTGCCTTGGGAAGAAGATAAAAATAGATCAGTCGTTCGACGGCGATGGCAACGGCGACGATTAAATAGCTTATGCTTTACGGCAGGCGGAATCGGGGATT
>WSZY01000057.1 GCA_013139875.1 Mariprofundaceae bacterium
TTTTCTGGTAGACATAGTGTGTCAATCAAGGCGCTGACTTCCCGCAGATGGATGCGCCCCAGGGCACCCTCTCTTACGCAACGCCCCAGGGTGCCTTCTCTGCCGCAATCGGCATTCACCTTGGCGCAATTCACCTTGTGCGGCTTTAGCAAGCATTGCAAAACCGTGCTTTTGCAATGCTCTCACACGCAGGAGAACTAATTGCACCCCAAGGGCGTCGCCTGGACACTCGGCATTCTTGTTGCCCTCTTCGGCTGTGGCATGATGGCACCTGCGCTGGTCTCTCTCTACTATCACTCCGGTCATGCTGACCACTTTATCCTTGCCGGCTGCCTGGTATCAGCCCTCGGACTGACCATGATGCGTATTGCCGGTTCAGCTCCGGCCCGGTTAAGTCATAAAGACGGATTCCTGATTGTCGCTCTGGCCTGGGTAATTCTCTCCCTGCTTGGTGCCATCCCCTTCTGGACCACAGGCGTATGCACCACCGTTATCGACGGCCTGTTTGAATCAACATCCGGATTGACCACTACCGGCGCAACCATTCTGACGGGTCTGGACAGTCAGCCCCCTTCGATTCTCTTCTGGCGTTCCATGCAGGAGTGGCTCGGTGGCATGGGCATTATCGTACTGGCGGTGGCCGTGATGCCACTGCTCGGTGTAGGCGGCATGCAGCTCTTCCGTGCAGAAACTCCGGGACCGGTGAAGGATAAGCTAACTGCACGTGTAACCGAGACCGCCAAAGTACTCTGGTACATCTATCTGGCCATGACCGCTATCACTGCCCTCTCCCTCTGGCTGGCCGGCATGAGCGGGTTCGATGCAGTTAATCATGCCATGTGTACCGTCGCCATCGGTGGCTTCTCCACCCACGATGCCAGCATCGGCTACTATGAATCATCATCAATCCGTACCCTGATCATTATCTTTATGCTGCTGGCCGGTGTGAACTTCACCCTCCACTTCGCAGCATTGAGGCGTGGCTTTTCACTTAAAACTTACTTTCAGGATGATGAGTTCCGCACCTATGTGAAATGGGTCAGCTTTCTGGTCATTCTGGTAGGTGCCATCACACTATCAGCCGGAGCGGGCACCACGGGTGAAGTGATATTCAATACGGTTGCCATTGCAACCACGACAGGCTTTGCTGTCAGCGACTATGCCATCTGGCCGCCCGGAACCGGATTGCTGCTGCTGGCCGCCATGTTTGTCGGCGCCTGTGCCGGCTCCACCGGCGGTGGCATGAAGGTGGTCAGGGTGCTGCTGCTCTTCAGACAGGGCATGCGGGAGGTTCGCAGGCTCATTCATCCACATGCCATTATTCATGTAAAAATAGGTGAACAGAGTGTGACTGGCCCGGTTGTACAGGCATTGTGGGGGTTCTTTGTGCTCTACATGGTCTGCTACAGCGTCATCGCCATTCTGCTTGCCATAACAGGCGTTGATATGATGACGGCAATCTCTGCTGCTGCAGCTTGCCTGACCAATACCGGCCCCGGATTCGGTGATGTCGGCCCCGGCTCAAACTACGCCTCATTACCCGATGCAGCCAAAGGAATACTCATGTTCGGCATGGTGCTTGGCCGCCTTGAAATTTTTACCTTCTTTGTACTGCTTGTTCCGGAGTTCTGGAGAAAATAGAGAGCCATCTCTCAATATTTTTTTCAGCTAAAGGTAGACCTTGATTTTTCACTGCACTAATATTGGCTACTGTTTTCCAGTGTTGATACGAGGCTATTCATGCGGGACGAAAATAAGACAAAAGCCCAGCTCATCGAAGAGCTCAGACAGATGCGTGCTGAGGCCGGCAACCAGGCGGAGAAGACTCTTGCAGAGAAGCAGACCCAGCATGATGAAGCACAACGTATCGCTCACCTTGGTCACTGGACACTTGATCTGCTCAACAATGAGCTTGTCTGGTCGGATGAGAACTACCGCATATTCGGAGTAGAGCCCGGCACGGCGAATACATACCAGACCTTTCTGAAGATCGTGCACCCCGATGACTATGCATTTGTGGACAGGGCATATACGGAATCAGTAAAAAACCATACGCCCTACGATATCGAGCACAGGCTGTTGATGCAGGATGGCTCCATAAAATGGGTCAATGAACGCTGCAGGACCTCCTATGATGATAATGGCACGCCACTGCGCTCCATCGGCACGGTATTGGACATCACCGAACGCAAGCAGGCAGAAGAACAGATCAGGGAAATGGCCTACCAGGACCACCTTACCGGGCTGCCTAACCGCGCGCTGTTTTATGATCGGCTGGAGCAGGGTCTGGCCCATGCTCATCGCAACAGGAAGCTGACCGCACTGCTGGCGCTTGATCTTGACCACTTCAAATCAATCAATGATGAACTGGGTCACGAGTGGGGTGATCAGGCGCTTATCAAGGTGGGCAAGCGTCTGCTGCAATGTGTTCGTGCAACAGATACCGTGGCTCGACTTGGTGGTGATGAATTCAGCATTATCCTTGTTGACGTTGCCTCTGAAGAGGCTGCCTGCAAAATAGCTGAAAAAGTAATTACTGCCATCAGCCAGCCTCTGTCTCTGAAAAAATCTCAATACACCCTGGGTGTAAGTATCGGCATCCACCTGATATCTCCAGGTGATGGTGACATGGAAAACATTATAAACAGGGCCGATTCTGCCATGTATCAGGCCAAAAAAGAGGGCAAGAACTGTTACCGCATATCAGAACAATCATTGAGCTAGTGAAACAGCTGAACCCGGCGGGCATCCTGAAATTAGAATTCTTTGTGAGATTTCGGTGATTCTATTTTGATCAGATGATAGCGATCAACAGGCTTTTTCAACAGAACAGAGGCAGACATTCATAACTTCATAGTTTTTTTGTTTCTATTAATCACTCATTGAGTTGTAGATTTCATCAAAGTCAGCACCCCTGGAGAGAAATGTATCCATAATACCGGGATCAAAATGGGAGTTCGTAATGCGCTTATCACCATCGCGGATGATGTTGATGGCTTCGGCATGATCATAATTGGGCTTGTAGGGTCGTTTGCTGCGAAGCGCGTCATAGACATCACAGATACTCATAATACGTGCAGAGAGCGGAATATCCTCGCCGGCAAGCTTGTGAGGGTATCCTCTCCCATCCCAGCGCTCATGATGGGAGAGTGCGATCTCCTTCCCCATCTGTATGTAGGGAGAACTGCCACCGGCCAGAATTTGCGCACCGATCGTCGTATGTGTCTTCATCACCTCCCACTCATGGGATTTGAACTCCCCCGCCTTTAGCAAAATCTGATCCGGGATACCGATTTTACCAATATCATGCATCGGGCTTGCCAGAAAGATGGTGTCGCAGTATTGCCAATCCATGCCGAGGAAAGTTGCCAATGATCTGGTGTAGTGGCTGATTCTACGCACATGCGCCCCGGTTTCGCCATCACGATGCTCTACGGCTCGCGTCAGCATATAGAGCGTCTCTTCAAAAGCGTTGAAAAGCTTTTTGCTGTGCTGATATACCTCCTCCTCCAGCACTGCGTTGTGATTTGTAAGGACATCATTGGCCAACTTCAACCGAAGCAGATTACGTACCCGAATTTTCAGTTCCATTGGATTTACCGGCTTGTTAATGAACTCCTCAACCCCCTGGGTCAAACCCCGTTCACGTGATTCCTGATCACGCAGTGATGTAATCATGATAATGGGAATAGATTCACTCTTCCGGTTCTCTTTCAGCTTCCGGGCAACCTCAAAGCCATCGATGCCGGGCATCATTGCATCAAGCAGGATGATATCCGGAGCCTGAACCTCCACCCTTGCAAGCGCTTCCTCGCCACTCCCGACCTCTTCAGTCAGGTAACCCTCTTCCCCCAGAAGAGTGGAGAACAGATGCCGGTTTACGGCATCGTCATCGACAATAAGAATATTTGATCCATCTGTGTTTAACACGCTTTCTCCTGAAAACACTCCCTCATGCATAGAGACAGATTTTTATCATCTACAGGCATGAGAACCCCGACCGGCGAATCCATTCGCACAGATATCCCTTCCATTTTCTCTGTAACATTAAAATATTTTTTGAGCCAAAACAACCTGATTTTGTGAGGCTGTTGCTTATTTGATGGAATGAACATCCCACAAAAAGGGGATGGGTGACCGGCGACTGATAGTTAGTCCCGAGTCAACAACTCCAACTCATACTCGGAGAACCCCGCCTTCTCACGTGCTCCCAGATTAAACGGACCCATCAGACCTTTCGGATAATACTCATTCAGCAGTTCAAAAAAGGTCGGTTCGGGCTTCAGGCCACGCTCTCTGCAGCAGTAGCGGAACCAGCGGTTACCGGTCTCCACATGGCCGATCTCATCACGTAGAATAATATCAAGCAGACTGACAGCATTATGATCCCCTGCCTGGGCAAGTTTTTTCTGAATGCCGGGTGTTACATCAAGGCCCCGTGCCTCCAGCACCCTCGGCACCAGTGCCATGCGGATCAACGGATCATGGGCTGTCTTTTCGCACATCTCCCAGAGGCCATTGTGGGCACTGTAATCACCGTAATCGACACCAAGCTGGCGCATATGAGCCCGGATCAGCTCAAAGTGATAAGCCTCTTCATCGGCAATGCGCAGCCAGTCGGTGTAGAACTGCTCAGGCATACCATCAAATCGCTGCACAGCATCCAGAGCCAGATTAATGGCGTTGAATTCGATATGGGCAATGGCGTGCATCATAATTGCCCGTCCCTCTTCTGTGCCGAAGCCGCGTTTGGGTAGACGTTTGGCCCGTACCAGTGTTGGCAGACCGGGTCTTCCCGGATGCTCCACGGCAGCAGGCTTTCCAAATTCACCGGGCTTTGACTCACCCTTTCGACAGGCAGCCGCTGCCCTTCTTGTGAGCAGGAGTTTGCTCTCCACATCGGTGGCAAGAAATGCGTCACGAACAGATTCAAAAAGATTAATCAATGATCAACTCCAAGGCTTGAGACAATATCATAGTAACGCCACAATGAATGCTCTGCATTCGTACAGCCCATGGATGGGCTGACAACAGCAAACTTTCGTGTTTGATGTTGCAAGCTTGAGTAAAACCGCGCTTTTTCTCGAGCCTCCTGTAAAAGGGAATGGACGCCCTTTTGCAGAGTGTTCACAATAGCCCCCATGCCGAATGTAACACAGATTCATACAACCCGGGCGACACCACAGGCCAATCGGGCCATTGCGCTGGCTGCCATGGTGCAGTCTGTCTCGATGGTGGAGAGGATTGCCCGAACCGGGCTCTGTGACACGGATGATTTTAACACCATCATAGAGAGTCTCTTTGCTGAAAATAGTGAGGATGTTGCAGATATCTATGGCGATATCCACCAGCTCCAGACAGGGCTTCACATCTCTGAAAAACTGTTAAGCGGTGCTCAACTGGAGCAGGCCAAACCACTGATGACCTACGCTGCAGGCCTGATCACACTGGAGAAGAAACTGGGCAAAAAGAGGGAGATGCTTGCGGCCATCAGCGACGGCATGGTGCGTATTAAAAAGCAGTCGGAATATTTTGGCAGAGCTACCCACGAGAGTGTCATTGGTGGCATTGCCGACCTCTATGGCAGCACCATAAGCACGCTGAAACCGAGCATCATCGTGCGCGGTAAGCCGGAACATCTCAAACAGAGTGCCAATACCAACAGGGTTCGTGCCCTGCTTCTGGCCGGCATCCGGGCCGCCCACCTGTGGCACAAACATGGTGGTGGACACCTAAGGCTGTTGATAGGCCGTAAAAAACTTTGTCGGGAAACAGAGAGGCTTATCAAA
>WSZY01000180.1 GCA_013139875.1 Mariprofundaceae bacterium
CTCAGTGGCTGGAATGAGCCGTGTGATCGAGCGTGTTGATGAGTATGAAGCGGGAAGTTTCATCGCCTTTGATGGCAAGGTCGTGCCTTACTAGAGTCCAGTTTAAAAACGCATCTTCAAAGGCATCCAGTTCAAGCAGCAGCGTTTAATCAGCACGAAGGCTATAAACACTCAGTTTTACCGCTCATTCAAGGCCGAAGGAACCTCAACAGTGTGGCCATCTGAACGAAGCGGGAGTTCTGAAAGTCCATTCGGGCAGGGGCCGGATATACATGCCCCGTCAGCCGGGTTGAAACGTGCATCATGCGTATGGCAGACAAGCTGGTTTCCCTCTTCAGAGAAAAACCGGCCGGGCAGCCAGTCCAGTGGTGAGCCCATATGAGGGCAGCTGTTGCGGTAGGCATGCAGATTGCCATTGAACCGGATGAGAAACCCTTCATACGCATGTTCGGGGAGTTCATAGTCGACATCGATTTTTTCAATGTAGGTGAAGGTGACGGCTTTGCCCTCGGCAGGAGGATCAAGCCGTTGCCACCGGGTTATATGCACAGTGTCTGTCTGTGTGGGGTCTATATGCTCAGCCATGGTTGAACAGGGGTCTGCTTATGTTCCGGTATTTCCATTCTCATCGGGGCGAATGTTCAACAACTGTTGATAGCAGCGTGCTGCCTGCTCCCACTCTTCAGCCTCCGCATGCCATTTTGCACGACTCTGAAGTGGTTCACAGCTTGCACTCTTCTCCAGCAGCTGATCCATGATCTCATTAGCCAGACCATTCAGGCCGGCCTGATGTGCCAGATTGGCCTGTAGCCAGCGCATTGAATCATTATAGCTTCTGGCTGCACTCCTTTTGTCCAGCTTCTGAAAGGCCCGTAACGCTTCGGAGCTCAGCAGTGAGAGCAGCTCGGCAGCAATCTGGAAATCGTTATGCTGTGCCAGATAATCCAGCCAGAGTTTTTTGGCAGCATCGCTGTCCTGGTCGGCAGCATGAGCCCGGCCGAGGGCGAGAATAACGTGGCTGTTATCCGGAGCCAGGCGGTGGGCCTTGCGAAGGTGGCTCTGCCTTGAGTCCGGCTGCTGCTCTGCAAGGTGAATATAGATGCGTGCCAGGCGGGGCTTGATGCTGGAGGCGGAGCGTTGCCCCTGTTTCCATGACGATTCCAGCAGTTTTGCAGCTGTAGCCCAGTCGCCTTCATCCTCTGCCAGTGCTGCCAGTCTGGAAATAGCCAGTGGAGCGTCCGGGTGAACGGCCAACCACGCTTCCAGGTGTGCTTTTTGCGTAGCACTGTCCGGTTTTGTTACCGCATGCGGGTCGGTGACCATGCGTGCGGCCAGTGCTGTGTTGAGCGGAGAGTTGCCACTGTTGGCTTCAGGCACGCCTCTGGGTGGTGAGGCGACTGTCCTGAGAAGTGCTGTAGCCCACTCCGGAATGGCGCCGCGGGATTTCCGGAAAGCCTTGCTGCCCTGATCCCCACGCATATCGATCCACTCGGCAACACCCTCTTTGAGGCGTTGTTCGCGACGTTTTCTGCCACCCATACGAAGCGTGTTCCAGAGCTGTCCGGGGCCGGCAAGAATGGCGGAAACAATACGGCGAAGGAGCCATAAGATAGAAAGAAGAACCAGTAGGGCGGTGATAAAAGCACCCTGCTGTGTCTCAAATACCCATTCAAACGCCTCGATATGCAGCGTTTGTCCGGCAATAGCCGGAAAGAGTGAGAACAGTACAGCGATGCCGAGTGCCAGAAGAAGCAGGAAAAAGAGTCTCATGAGAGTCCCTCCAGCCATGTTGCAGCTGTTTGGCGTAGCTGCTCGATATCTGCCCTGAGTGGATCAAAGCTTTCAGGCAGACCAAGGTCAATGGCCTCGGTGGAGTCCTCAGCAGCCCGGGCGAGCCTCAGCTGCAGGGTTGCCCGCAGTTGTTGCCAGCTCTTTCCACCCGGCCACTGCTCAAGCTCAATGTTGTGGCTGGTATTGAGCAGTTGCTGACGAAGTTGCTCATCCTGCTTCTGCTCCGTTGTGGACGCGGCTCTGACTGAAAAGTAGTTGCGAATCCAGCTTAACCATGGCGATGTGTACTCGGGGATAATATTTTCATGTTCGGGTGTTGTGAGCGAGTCAGCGTGTGATTGCAGGCTCTGCTGCCAGTTGCGCTGCTCCTGCAGCCGCTGCTGGGCCAGTGTCAGCATTTTTTGTGCTGTAGCGTACTCACTGTTGCTTAGCGAAGGTGTGAGAGCGATCTCTTCCCAGGCCAGCTGCAGTTGCGGGAGATGGTTGGCTCTGTTCGTTATCCAGCGCAGACGGGTGCGGAGTTGCACCTGTTGCAGGGAGTGCTGCGTCTCCTGAATGCTCTGCTGCTCCTGACGCAGCGATGCCAGTTCACTCTGCAACTCATTCATTGCAGCCAGCATCCGGTTCACTTCATCACTGCTGGCACTCACGACCTCCGGGGTTTCCGAAGGCTCGATTTCAATAGCCATATCCAGCCTGTCAATCTGAGGCCCCGGTTCAGTAACAGGGGGAGTGGTCAGCTCCGGCTCTTTGAAGGCGACCTCTTTTTCTGCCTGTAGAAGGGAATTAACTGATTCAGTCAGGTCGTTTTTAAGTTGTTGCGGTGAAAAAATATAGCCTGCCGCCAGAAGGGCAATAAAAAGCAGAAATACCGGCAGCTTATTGGATCGTCTTTCCGGGCTGGAATGTTCCTCCGACTCCGTCTCAGGGATGGAGGGAGCCTCTACATCAGAGCTATTGTCTGCCAGAGGCGATTTTTCTTCTG
>WSZY01000070.1 GCA_013139875.1 Mariprofundaceae bacterium
AGCGCAACCGCCAATCGATCCGTAGCACCTTCACCCATGCCATGCTCATTGCCACCCTCATCGTAATTCTTGCCGCAGGCATTGTGGCGGTCGGATTTGCAAGACGCCTTACATCGCCGATCGGAGAGCTGGCAAGGGCGCTGGAGAAGGTGACAGAAGGAGACCTGACGGTATCAATTCCATCAGCGCCTGAAGATGAACTGGGCTCACTGGTCGACTCCTTTAACCGCATGACACTACGCCTGAAACAGAATGTTGAGGCGCTGGAACATACCCAGAAAGAGCTGACCGGAGCACTGGACAGCAGCAGGCAGCGTCAATATGTACTGGAGACGCTGCTGGCCAACCTGCAGACCGGCGTACTGCTGGTCGATGCCTCCGGCAATATCCGGCTTCTTAACCAGTCGATGCGTGAGCTTTTCAAGCTTTCAGCCGAGTGGGTTCCGGGCCGCTCCATCTCATCACTATGCAGCGGCAGGCTGCAACTGATCTGCCAGTTCTACGATGAACTCTGTCAGCAGAGGGGTGAAAATCTGCAACGTGAACTGGAGCTGATGGTTGACCATAACAACCTTCATATTCTCGCCAGGGGAGTAAAATTAAGTGGTGCCGGTTCAGCCGGATTTTCCGGTTACCTGATGGTGCTGGATGATGTCAGCAGCCTTGCCGAGGCTCAGCGCCATCGCGCCTGGTCTGAAGTGGCACAGAGGCTTGCACATGAGATCAAAAATCCACTGACACCGATTAAACTGGCGGCAGAACGTCTGCAACGCCGTTTTCGAAAAACAGCCGGTGACACCGAGGTGTTTGATAGCTGCACACACGCCATCATCACCCAGGTGGAACGTCTGCAACGCCTGATCGGTGACTTTTCAGATCTTGCCCGGCTACCCAAACCTAAACCTGAGACCGTACATGCCAGGGATCTGATGACCGATATGGCTGAACTCTATGGCGCCTACCCACGGGTTCGTGTGGAGCAGTTTACGGATGACACGCTATGCTATTGTGATGCGGATCAGATTCGTCAGGTTCTGATTAACCTGATGGATAACGCTCTGGCAGCAACGGAGGAGTCACTTGCACCGGTTCATCTCTCAGGTGGCCATGACCTGAACATGGTCGAGTTTCATATTCAGGATGGAGGCTCGGGGATCCCCGATGAGGCAGCCGGACAGATCTTTGAGGCCTACTTTTCCACCAAGGAGTCGGGATCAGGGCTGGGCCTTGCAATAGCGAGTCGAATTACAGATGAGCATAACGGGAACCTTACGCTGCTCTCCAACACCAATCCGACACACTTCTGCTTGCGCCTGCCGATGGAAGAATTCAGCATGGAGCAATCATGAGCGCACGAATAATGGTCGTTGATGACGAGCCGGCAATCCGGGAATCGTTACAGGGGCTTTTTGAAGATGAGGGGTATCTCGTTTCCTCTGCTGCCTCCGGTGAAGAAGCAGTTGCCAGATTTCGCAAGCAACCCGTCGACTGTATTCTGCTGGATATCTGGATGCCGGGCATTGACGGTCTTGAGACCATGAACCGCATCCTCCTGATTGATCCCAATGTTCCGATCATCATCATGTCCGGCCATGCAACCATCGACACCGCTGTGCGTGCCACACGTCAGGGTGCATTTGATTTTGTTGAGAAACCACTCTCTTCCGACCGGCTTCTGATCCTGCTCCGCAACGCGCTGGAGAAGCGCAAACTGGAACGGGAAAATGTCGACCTGAAACAGAATATTCATCAGCAGACCCGGCATGAACTGATTGGTCAGAGCAGTGCCATTAAAGATATCAAAAAACTGATCCGGCGCGTTGCTATCACTGATGCTGCCGTGCTGATCCTCGGCGAACATGGTACCGGCAAGGCAGTTGCCGCCTACCAGATCCATCTCCAGTCAAAACGATCTGAAAGTGCTTTTATTGAATTGAATACAGCGAGCATTCCCGATGCGCAGATGGACTCCGAACTCTTCGGCCATGAAAAAGGTGCATTCCCCGGAGCCCTGCACGCACAGCGGGGGCGTTTTGAATCCGCCCATGAGGGCACCCTCTTTTTTGATGAGATCCGTGAGCTCAGCCTGGGCACTCAGGCCAAGGTGCTGCGTGCCATGCAGGAGCGGAATATCCAGCGACTGGGCAATCCGACACCAATCCCCGCCAATGTCAGAATCATCAGTGCCAGCTCCCATGAACCGGAGAAGCTCCTGCAGGAAGGCAAGCTGCGTGATGATTTCTACTACCGTCTTAATGTGGTCACTATACACCTCCCCGCACTGCGTGAACGTATCGAAGATCTGCCACTGCTGGTGGAGACGCTGGCAGCAGAACAGTCACAGCTTCTGGGTGGCGACCCGGTTCATTTTTCTGAAAATGCCATCACACTGATGCAGGCTTATCCCTGGGCGGGAAATATCCGCGAACTTAGAAACTATATTGAACGCTGCCATATTCTCCGGCCCGGTATTGAAGCGACGCCTGAGAACATGCTGCCACTGGATGCGTCATCCACATCCGTTCACCCGACTGCAGAGAGCCATGACAGCAGCTCATTCCCCAGCAGCTTCCACAACGCCCGGGAATCATTTGAAAGAAACTATCTACTGCACTATCTTGACCAGAATGATTGGAATATCAGCCGCACAGCTGCCTCCATCGGTATGGAACGAAGCCAGCTGCACCGTAAAATCAAAAGCTTTGGTCTGAACACACCGGAGAAGAAGGAATGAATATACTGATTCTTGGTGCCGGGGAAGTGGGCTTCTATATTGCTCAACGCCTGGCGACAGAGGGCAACGACGTTGTTGTTGTCGATAATGATGCGGAACGCCTGGAGCGTGTAGCAGACACTATGGATGTGAGAACCGTTCTCGGGCAAGCCTCTTATCCATCTGTTCTAAGGAAGGCAGGAGCTGAAAATGCCGAACTTCTGATAGCCGCCACGACCAATGATGAGACCAACATGCTGGCATGTCAGGTGGCCCATTCACTCTTCAAGGTGACCACCAAGATGGCCCGTATCCGCGAGCCTGACTACGTTAACAGTGCCGGGCTCTTTGGGCGTGATGAACTTCCGATTGACCTGATCATCTCCCCGGAACGGGAAGCAGCAAACTCAATCATCAAACGCTTCCAGGTCTCGTCTGCCGTTGATGCGCAGGACTTTGCCGATGGCCGGGTACAGCTACTCGGACTGAGGGTTCCTCCAAAAGGAATTCTGGCAGGGCTGGCACTGAATGAGCTTGATGAGGTGATGGGAAATATCCGCACCTATATCGTGGCACACGAGCACAACCGGAAATGGTGCGTTCCAAAATCAGAGACCGTTCTTCTGGCAGGAGACAGCGTCTATATCGCCCTCTCCAAAGATCAGGTAAACAGTTTTCTGAAGCATATCGGCTATGAGACGTCGGAGCATAAAAACCGTAATGTCATGATGGTAGGTGGTGGTAATGTCGGCTTTATTGTTGCCCAGCAACTGGAAAAAATGGGCGCCTCCATCAAGCTGATCGAACATAATCCGAGACGGGCTCAGTGGCTGGCCGAACAGCTTGACAGCAGTGTGGTTATCCACGGAAGTGCACTGGATCGCGATCTTCTTGAGGAAGAGGCGGTCGACAGCATGGATGATTTTCTGGCACTGACCAACGATGATGAAA
>WSZY01000052.1 GCA_013139875.1 Mariprofundaceae bacterium
TTCAGAAAACCATAGGCATACTCGCCCTTGATTGAAACAGTCGCCGACTTGATCCCCGCCTCTTCACCGGCAGTGCACTCTATCAGCTCGGTTTTGAAACCTTTGCGCTCGGCCCAGCGCAGATACATACGCAGTAGCATCTCTGCCCAGTCCTGAGCCTCTGTGCCACCGGAGCCTGCATTAATATCAAGGAATGCAGACTCTGCATCAGTCTCACCACCCAGCATTTGGGCCAGTTCAAGACTTTCGATCTCAGGCTCAATCAGATCCAGAGAATCGGCTGCCTCCAGTTGAGAATCCTGATCCCCTTCTTCGATCCCCATCTCAAACAGTATAGAGGCATCATCAAGATCTCCTTCTGCACCATGAAAGGTTTTCAGTACCCGCTCCAAACGGGCCTTATCCTGCATCACCTTCTGTGCCGCTTCGGGATCATCCCAAAGCGATGGATCTTCTATTCTGGAATTGAGTTCAGTGAGCTCATCCTCATTGGCACCGACGTCAAAGAGACCTCCGCATCGCATCCAAACGGCTGGCGAAATCTTCCGCCCGTGTTCTGAACCCTGCAATTTTGTCTTCGATGCTCATTACTCACTCCACTTACCAAACTGACCCGTTTCAGGGGTGTGCAAGGTACTAATCCACAACACTCAAAGCAACCGTGTTCTGTTATCTCTCCATCTATTTCCAGGCAGCCAACCGATTTCCTGACTCAAACATGTGCTTGATGCCTGATATCGGATCACTGAAAGCCAGAGTTTTGGCCAACAACTGTAGAGGCCGACTGTAATCCACTGTTTCAGACTCAGGCTGTAGTTCAGGATAGAACTTATCGTAACGAATCTGTGACCCGATCAGACCCATATGCAGGCGTAATTGATGAGTTTTTCCGGTGATTGGGGAGAGAGCAAAGCGAGCAAGTTCACCGTCACCCTCCAGCAACTCAATACGAGAACGCGCATTAATTTCACCTGCTACATTGTGACACAATATCCACTCACCACTGGGTTCGATTCGACTCTCGATCAACCACTCTTTGCGTTCTGAATCTTTCGGCAGGGTTGCAATAGCCTCGTACTGCTTCTCAATAAGCCCATCCTGAAACAGCCCGAAATAGTCCCTGCGTGTTTCAGGCCGTTTACTGAACAGCACCAGCCCCGCCGTCTCCTTGTCGAGCCTGTGCACAGATACCAGATTCCTATTCCCTGTCCGCATCACCAACCTGTGCAGTAGACACTCATTCACATGCTTTCCGGTAGGTGTAACCGGTAGAAAATGCGGTTTGTCGGCAACCAGTATCTCATCATCCTCATAGAGAATCTTCTCTTCAAAAGGAATGCGCGGCTCGGCTTTTATCTCACGGTAATATCTCAGTCTGGCATTGATACGATAAGGGGTCGCTTCATCCACCACCCTGCCCTGTTCATCACTGATCTTTTCGCTGCGAAGACGCTCCAGCCAGATATCACGCCCAACGCGTGGAAAATGACCATCCAGAAAATCGAGCAGAGATGGAAAAGGAAACTCCCGTTTCGGCAGGGTAATATGCGAAGGTTTCGGCGACCTGCTGCCTGCAATCATCTCATCACTGTTCAAACTCATACGCGAAATCTATAGCCCGCCGTGAAGAACAACAGAAGTTCCACAACCTCTCCGTTTACCTACATCTCTGTGGCACCTATATTGCCATCAATCATGAATTATTCGGAAACAGACATCTGATGGCGGTACGCATCGACAAATGGCTCTGGGCAGCCCGCTTCTTCAAGACACGGGGTCTCGCCACTGAGAAGGTGAACGGCGGACATATTCAATTAAACGGTGAAGGCATCAAACCCTCAAAACAGGTGGAGTGCGGTGATGAACTAACCATCCTCCGGGAACATGAAACATTCACCGTCACCGTGACAGCTCTTGCCGGGAAGCGCGGATCAGCCGCGATTGCACAAACACTCTATGAAGAGTCTGAGGAGAGCCTGAAGGCCAGAGAAACAGAACGGGAACGTCGTCGCCTTGATGCCGCCAGCGCCCCGAAGAAACGCCCCGACAAAAAAGCCCGCCGCCAGATCATCCGATTTGTCAGAAAAGGCGATTAAATTTCAACCCAGTGAATGACCGCTTCCGGCCAAAAGTGGTCATTCGCTGATTAGCAGATCCTCAACCACGAACTGTACTGCGCCATTGCCGCGATACTCATCCAGCTTGAGCTGACCAAGCAGTGAAACAATGTTTCCGCGCTCCAGAGCGTCGCCAAAGGCTCCACCACCAAAGACAATGGCATCCAGCCACTGAGCGCCATCACTCACCTTCAGGCGCACCACACCACCCTTCAGGGGTCGGTTCTCTGCAACATGTACGTTCTCAATCAGCCATGTTGCGGCAGCATTGCCCTGCCCCACCGGTTCAAATCTCTGCAGGCGCTCGGCCAGCCCCGCATGCATCGCACCCAGTTCCAGCACGCCATCCACGGATTGGGTCAACTGATCGCCTGCATGCTCGGATTGATCTGCTACCGCCTCACCAAAGGCTGCCACAAAACCGTTCCAGCCATCGGCCTTCACCGTGCCGCCACCAGCGCCGGCATGACCGCCAAAGCCTTCCAGGTATTCAGCACAACCGTTTAGCAGATTGCCGACATGAAATCCCGGACGACCCCGCAGTGAGACGCGTACCTGCCCTTCCGGCGTAACAAAACCGACGGCTGCAGGCCTGCCATGTTTACGGGCCAGACGCCCTGCCGCCAGGCCCACAACACCTGCATGCCATGCCTCATCGTAAACTGCCAGCACATCGGAGTTTCCGAGTTTAAGCTCGGCCGCTTTAAACACATCCGCCTCCACCATACGTCGCTGCCTGTTGGTCTCATCAAGACTCTCTGCAAGTGCCATCGCCTCATCCTCATCAGATGTAGAGAGCATTCGCATCGCCTCTTCACCGTGACGCATACGCCCTGCAGCATTGATGCGCGGTGCCAGATAGAATCCGATAGTCTCTACCGACACACTCTTCTTCACTTTGGCGATTTTCTTCAGGGCCTGCATGCCGACGGAGGGAGGAATGGAGTTTGCTCCATTGAGCTGTTGCAGGCCGTGATAAACAAGGATTCGATTCACACCCACCAGCTCCATCACATCGGCGACGGTTGCAACAGCCACACGATCAAGCAGGGAACGCAGATCAAATTCCACTTCATGCCCCGCTTCACGCAGACGTTTCCAGACGCTCATCAACAGGAAAAATCCGACACCCGTACCACACAGCTTCCGATCGGCAAAACCGCACGCCTCCCGGGCCGGGTTAAGCAGGGCAAAAGCGCTGGGAAGCTTTTCAGACGAGCCATCCCGCTCAGGGGCTCGTTCAGGCAGATGATGGTCGGTAACAATCAGGTCGAATCCAAGTTTTACGGCCTCATCACAGGCTTCAAAGCATGTGGTGCCTGTATCCACACTGATACCAAGATGAGAGCCTGCTTTTACGGCTTCCTGCACAGGCTCCACGCCAATGCCGTGCCCATCATCAGAGCGATGCGGGATAGAAGATGTCACCCTGGCTCCGGCAGCCTTCAGGGCTTCGGTCAAAATCGCTGTACCACTGACACCATCGGCATCAAAATCACCAAAAACATGGATATGTTCCCGGTTGAGAACCGCCTGGGTCACCCGCCCTGCCGCTCTCTCCATATCCTGCATTGCGTCCGGATCGGGAAGCCCGGAGAGTTTCGGGCTAAAGAAGGGATCGGACTCATGCACTCCCCGCACCTTAAGTAACCCCTGCCACGCAGCCAACGGATCACTCGCAGTGAATGGCTCACCTCTCCAGACCAGCTTTCTGCCCTTAATCGTTTTCTGTTCAGGCAGTGCGATCAAATGAGCCCCCGCAACATATTCATCAAACCATCTTCTGAGCCAACCGATCCCGGTTGCCATCGTGCACGACCCAGGCGCGGAATCAGTGATGATTTCAGCACAACCACCTCTCCCTCTCCGGCGAGAACCACCTGTTTCGGAAGTGATGCATCCAGCTGAAGCAGTTGCGACAACTGTTCAGCCTCGCTGATCACCAGAGAGGCACCTGTTGCATCCACCAGTGACATCAGCAGTGGATTCCGTGTCGCCACAGGCAGATTTTTAACTTCAAGAGAGTCATCAGAAACGTTACAACCACCCCAAATCCACAAGCCATGAATATCCGGCTCTCCGGAAGCTCTTCGATGCCCTGCAGGCTTCAGACTCAACACCATCTGAATCTCGGCCATCAGGCGCATCAAACGACCACCATCGTCACCATCAGGATGCCGGTTGGGCAACATCTTTCCTGAAACCACCGCAAAGGAGTCCGGCCGGGCATTGATCGGGTTTTCACAGGACAGCAGAAGTGCAGCCCGGTGATGGAGAAGCTCAATCCCCTCCTCTCTCAACAGTGGATTGAGAAGCTCACATATCCAGCGGGCATCCTGCTCAGACCAAGGGAGCAGTGAATCGGGCATAACCCTGATCCGGTCCCGTATCAGTTGTGCATGATAGGGTGATGCGATCCAGACCTGCCGCACACCATCCGGCATCTGCTCCTTAACAGCACTGGCCAGAATATCTGTCGGAGCAAGCTCTGAGAGAACGGAATACCACTCCAGAGACGTTTTAGGATTACACTCAAACCAGCTGCGGGAGCAACGCAGTAGTTGCTTTCGCCATGGATCAAGCAGTGGATGGAGCCTCTGCCCCTCTTCTGAAGGAATCAGGGCATCAGTGACAATCAGAAGCTGTGGCATCAGAGGGGAGAGTGATCAGTTACAGTCAGCTATCAAGCAGCTTTCGTACCGCATCCTCGCTTGCATCAATGGTGACCGGTGTCGTAACACCTTTCATGGCAGTATCCGGATCTTTCAGGCCATTTCCGGTCAGTGTGCAGACAATCCTGTCACCCGGTTTGAAGTGACCGGCCTTGTTCAGCTTGATAATGCCGGCTACCGAAGCTGCGGAAGCAGGCTCACAGAAAACGCCTTCCAGACATGCCAGCATGTTGTAAGCCTCGAGGATCTCATCATCGGTCACCGCATCAATACAGCCACCGGATTCATCACGCGCGGCTTCCGCCTGCTGCCATGAAGCGGGCTTGCCGATACGGATCGCTGTGGCAACGGTTTCCGGATTGTCGATGGGATGGCCCAGCACAATCGGTGCAGACCCCGCTGCCTGGAAACCGAGCATCTTCGGCAGGCTCTTGGAGATGCGCTTGTCGAAATACTCTTTGTATCCCATCCAGTAGGCGGTGATATTACCCGCATTGCCAACTGGCAGAGCGTGGTAATCAGGCGCAAATCCAAGCTCGTCGATAATCTCGAACGATGCGGTCTTCTGCCCCTGAATACGGTATGGATTGACTGAATTCACCAGTGAGATGGAACCATCGGCAGAGATATCACGAACAATCTGCAGCGCATCATCAAAGTTGCCGCGAATCTGGATCACTTTAGCACCATAACGCATGCCCTGACTCATTTTCCCCAGGGCAATCTTGCCATCGGGAATCAGTACATAGGCATCCATTCCACTGTTGGCTGCATAGGCTGCAGCGGAAGCGGAGGTGTTGCCGGTTGAGGCACAGATAAGCTTTCGTGAACCGGAATTATAGGCCTGGGTCACAGCCATGGTCATGCCACGATCCTTGAAAGAACCGGTCGGGTTCAGGCCCTCAAATTTAAGGAAGATGCTCAGTTCAGGGTTA
>WSZY01000006.1 GCA_013139875.1 Mariprofundaceae bacterium
GGTCTGGCCCTGGGCATTCTCATAATGACGGATGGTGAGCCGCGGCAGGATAGTAAAGCTCTCGAATGAGATCGGTGCCATGATCCGCAGCTGCAGGTAGTCCGTGTTGCCCTGCGGCCGCATCTGGCCGTTGTCCAGAATATCATCGTGGTAGTCCGGCATGATCTGGTACGCAAACTGGAAGGACCACTGGGTAGCCGTACTGTCCAGCGCCATGGTCTCCCGGTTCTGCCCTTCGCCCCCATCAGCGATCACCGCGGGTTGGGTCATCTCCTGCGTGCTTTCCTGAGCAGCTACGAACTCCGGGATGGCCATGCACAAGCATGTGGTTAACAGTAGCACCGAGGCAGCCGCGAGCTGTCCTCGTAAAACAGTCCTTCGTGAAAACGCTTTTGACGTAAGGACCATTATTTTCTCCTTAATCGGAACAATGGAACTTTCCAACCCATGGCTTAAATAGCCATACATCACATACACTGGCTCTCTACAGCCAGTTGTTCAACATGATCCCGACACCAATCCTGTTATTGTAGTGATTGTAATCGATCAGACTCTCACCATAGCCATTGTAGTATTGCACATAGCCCTGAAGGTTTTTAAACAGAGGAAAGCTCCAATCCAGCTGCAGGCCAGGTTTGAACCCTCCTGAAAAAGCGGGTCTGAACGTCATTCCCAGGGTATGGCTGTCATATTTGTAATAAGCATATAACTCACCATAGCCTAAATAGGTGGTGATATCCGGATTATTGTCTTCAGAGGCATTTTCAGGAATCCGATACCAGGCTTTAAGGCCAACTGTTAAATTGCTCTTCTCCGCCACTACCATCCCATAAATACGATTCCAGCTTCGTGACAGGGCTTCAGCCCGGCCATTTGATTCATGCTCAAAGCCGAGAGCCAGAATGCGGGCATTCAAACCAAGAACCTCTTCATCAAGTTTCATTCGGTAGAAAATTTCCGGATTAAAATTGTTATCCCGGAAAGGGGATGAAATCTCTTTGTTGTAGGCTTGCCAGAATGATTTTTGTGTGTACCCCACATACAAGCCGTCACCCTCCATAAAGAGATCATCAGCCAGAGGAACCTTGATACTGACCTGGAATTTAATTTCAGCTTTTTTAATCGGCGTTGCCCCTGCACCAAAACCTTTCCAGGGCTCCTGGTTTGGCCTGAAATTGTGGGTTAATAGAAGGATGTAGTTGGGTTTATGCGGAAGGATTGCAAAGATGTTTTCTTCAGCCTCCTTCTCCATTTCCAGGCGACTATCCACACTTGAAGCCTCTGACTGGCTCTCAGCCCCGGCAATAACCGGATTGAACAATACAAAGATAGAGACAGCTGAATAAACTACCGCTCTTCCAACACTCATTTGAAACATAAAACTCCTCCCTTGATATCTTAAGTCTGGTGAAAGAACTCCAACAGGGTGGAAATCACGCCACAAAACCTGCAATACGTTCTAAACATTCAAAAAGCTACAGCTATTCCTGTCAGATAACCACTGTACTTTACAACCACTCAAACAGACACCGGACTGCCCCCGATCCAGTGAATAGCGGACACTTCCCATAACGTTTGATCAGCTTGTGTCCCAGCTCAATGCGTCCTGATGGGTGTGGGGAGTGCAGAGCCTCATCCTCGCCCCAATCCCAGCGTGATGCATCAAACAGCTCTTTCATGGCGATCACATCACAGTGAAATGGCGGGCCGTCCTCAGCCTCTGTCTGCATAAACAGTGCGCAAAGCGAGCCACCGGGTTTCAGCCAGTCATGAAGCTTTTTTTCATAAGCCTCACGCTGTTCAGGATTGATCGCGCACAGCGAAGTTTGTTCATAAATCGCATCAAAGGGTGTTTCAGGAATATAATCAAACATATCTGCCTGAATTACTTCAGCCTGCAACCCTTCGATTTCAAGCTCGCGGTGCATGCGTGCAACAGGTGTGAATGCGATATCAATGCCTGTCACATCAAAGCCCATGCGGGCAAGTTCAATCACTTCGTAACCGTTACCACAGCCGGGAATCAGAACCCTCCTCTCCGAAGATGGCATCCGGGCAAACCACTCATGCAGTACCGGGTTAATGCCTTTGCGATCCCAACCACTCTGGTCGTTCAGGTAGCGCTCTTCCCACTCCTGCTCCACACTCACGACGAAGCAACTCTGTTCATAGACAGATTACCAACTATTTCACAACCGGGTAGCCGGCCTTCTTCCATGCAACGATACCACCCTCAACATTTTCAATATTGCTGACACCGCCCTCAACCAGCATGTTTGAAGCGGTGACAGAACGTCTGCCTGAATGGCAATAAACATAAACACGTTTGTCTTTCGGAACTTCAGCCAGACGCTTCTCAAGCTCCTGAACCGGGATTAAAACTGCACCCTGAATATGCCCATCACTGTACTCTTCTGGTGTTCGGACATCCAGAAACATGAATGGAATCGGGGATCTGTCCCCTGCATGCCAATGGGTGTGTGCATGTTTTACACCTGAATTTTCATAACCATTGGCCTGCTCACCCATGCCGCAAGCTGAGACATTCACGGCAAGAAACAGAGCCGCTACAAAAAGGGACAGATAGGATATTTTTCTCATAAGATTTTACTCCAAACTTTTTTTATCAATTGTGTCCGCTACGCGGTCACATTCATCAACGACTATTCAATCTCTATACTCATTTGAGGCGGGTGCTCCAGTCTTGCATGCAACAGACAGGATGAAGCAACACGCTCTACAGCCTTTCTACGTGACGCAGGCATTCCGGGAAGCACGACC
>WSZY01000173.1 GCA_013139875.1 Mariprofundaceae bacterium
GAATCGTATCAATTCCACCCGTATCGCGGCACATCATGGTGGTGAAGCAATCAAGGGCTCTGCTGTGGCATCGGATGCATTTTTTCCATTCCGTGATGGCGTGGACGCCCTGGCAGAGGCAGGTGCAACAGCAGTGATTCAGCCGGGGGGTTCGGTGCGTGATGAGGAAGTGATCAAAGCGGCAGATGAGCATGGACTTGCCATGATCTTCACCGGCATTCGCCATTTCCGTCACTGATCACGCGCTGATTGTCCCGATACGGCGTTGCCTGCCTGTTCTCGGATGCTCACGTATTGTAAATACGCTGCGCACCTTGAAAAGCAGGCGCCTTGCCTCGGAATAATCATCATCATGATCTATAGTCTGAGTGCATTGTTGAGTTTATAGTGATGTTTCTCAAAAGTTTTGAGAGGTTGCAATGAAAGTACTGGTTGTCGGTGGCGGTGGTCGTGAACATGCCCTTTGCTGGAAGCTGAAACGCTCCCCATCGGTTTCCGAGGTTGTCTGTGCGCCCGGAAATCCCGGCATCGCCCATGATGCAAGGTGTGTGAATGTAGGCGCTGAGGATATCGATGCCCTGATGAAACTGGCACGCGATGAGCAGCCGAAGCTGGTTGTGATCGGGCCGGAGGTACCGCTGGTTCTCGGTCTTGCCGATCAATTAAGAGCCGAAGGCTTTGCGGTCTACGGCCCCGATCAGGCAGCGGCCGAACTTGAGGGAAGTAAAACGTTCTCAAAGCGCCTGATGCATGAGGCGGGGGTACCGACGGCACGCTTTGAGGTACACACCGATGCCGATGCGGCTGAGGAGGCGATTCGATCATGGGGTGCCCCCATTGTAATTAAAGCCTCGGGACTGGCTGCCGGCAAAGGCGTAATTGTGGCCCGGAGTGTGGATGAGGCGGTGCATGCAGCGCGTGATATGCTGGCAGGCAACAGTTTTGGTGATGCCGGATCACAGGTGGTAATCGAGGAGTGTCTGGTGGGTGAAGAGGCTTCATGCCTGTTCCTCGTCTCCGGTGATACGATTCTTCCACTGGCTTCATCCCAGGATCATAAAGCACTGCTGGATGGTGACAAAGGACCGAATACCGGCGGCATGGGGGCCTACTCTCCGGCGCCATGTGTAACCGATGATATTGCCAATGAGGTGCTGGAGCGTATTGCGCGCCCGATCATTGCCGCACTCAAAAAACGAGGCGCTGAGTTTATCGGCACACTCTATGTTGGTGTTATGTTGACAGATGAGGGGCTGAAAACGCTTGAATTCAATGTCCGCTTTGGTGATCCGGAGTGTCAGCCGTTGATGAGCCGGTTGAAGTCTGATCTGGGCGAAGTGCTGCTTGCAGCGGCAGAAAAGCGTCTGGATGGCATTTCGCTTGAGTGGGATGACCGCATGGCACTCTGTGTGGTGGTCAGTTCCGATGGCTATCCGGGCTCGTTCAGCACAGGAGAGGCGATTGGCGGACTGGATGAGATCGAGGCAGCTGGAACCACAGTATTTCATGCCGGAACTGCTGAAAAGAGTGGCATAATTGTGAATAGCGGCGGGCGTGTATTGGGTGTTACCGCACTGGGTGCTACTGTCTCCGAAGCTCAGGCCACGGTGTACGGAGCGCTGAAAAAGCTTGATTGGCCGGGTGGTTTCTACCGCAGGGATATCGGTTACAGGGCTATTGAACGCGAATAGAAGCTGGTTGGCTTTTGTTCCGGGGATGATGCTCGCGTTCCCGGTCAACGCCCTTGAATTCAGTGATCTGGATGTGGGCCGTGGCCTGCGACTGTACAGTAATTACTGCATCGCCTGCCATGACGATAATGGTAGAGGAAGCCCTGCTGCACGGGCCGATATCAACCCGAATATGCCAGTGCTTCTGATGGCAGAAGATGCAACGCCGAAGCGCTATTTCAAGCAGATCTACCATGGCGGTGGCGGTATGCCGCAGATGCATGATGAGCTTTCGGAACGGGAGATATGGAATATTGTTTATGCGATCCCCTTGATTCGTCAGCAGCAACATTCAGAGTGGGCACCGGAGAAGTTCCTTTTCTGGCAGGTTGATTGACCCGCAAAAGGCGTTGATTCAGGCCATCCTTGGCCTTCACCCTTTGGGCGGAAAGGCCGTCCAAATTGGCTATCCTGCCAATTTGTCCTGCCTTTTGCTTGAAATTACAGCCGCATGTGCGGAAAGAGGTTGGCGATGGAAGCGATTAAAGTATTGATTCTTATGGGCAGCAAATCTGATTTGCCAATCATGGAAAAGACGACGGCAGTGCTGGATGTTTATGGCGTGGCCAGCAAAACACTGATCCGTTCAGCTCACCGAACACCTGAGGCAACTGTTCAGGCGGTCAGGGATGCTGAAGCAGCCGGTTGTCAGGTGTTCATCTGTGCGGCGGGCATGGCAGCACATCTTGCCGGTGTTGTGGCATCTAAAACGATCAAGCCGGTGATTGGCGTACCTATCGCTTCGGGCCCTCTGCAGGGGCAGGATGCACTTCTTTCCACAGTGATGATGCCACCTGATATTCCGGTTGCGACGGTTGCCGTTAACGGTGCGAAGAATGCAGGAATTCTGGCTGTTCAGATGCTGGCACAAAATGATGAGGTTCTGGCACAGAAGCTGAAAGAGACCCGTGCAGCCCAAGCTGTTCCACAAGACTAGTCGAAAACTCAATTCGCTTCGAGTAGTCCCCCTGTTAAAGCAGGGAGGATTGATCGGACACTACACATCCACGCTTCCCGGCATGGCATGCCTGCCGGAAAACAGACGAGCCATTCAGAGGATGCAGAGATTTAAGCGGCGCAAAGGGCCTTTTCTGCTTCTGGCAGATTCGAAACAGACGGCCGGAAAACTTATTCGCTGGTATCCGGGCTCTCTGCGCAGGCTTATCAAAACCCAGTGGCCCGGCCATACGACTCTGGTAGTTCCCGGCAGGCCGGGGTTGCCTGCAGCCTGTTATCGAAAGGGGATGCTGGCAATTCGTGTTGATGCGGATGCTACATGTAGAAGGCTGGCACGTGCCTGCGGTGGATTGCTGCTTTCCAGCAGTTTGAACAGAAAGGGTGGCCGTGTCCGCAGGCCTTGCTACGGGGTACAGATGAGATGGCACAGATTTTTGTCCGGCAGGGCTAGCGTGGGCACGAGTAGTGGAGAAGCATCCGTCATTTATCAGGTTGACCACAGGGGCATGCATACGGTCCGTCAAACAGAGGGAAAAATCACGCCTTAATGTTTTACCGGCGTTATGCCATGATGCGTCTGTCATCAGGCTTGGTGTGGAGAAAAAATGATACGTATTTCACTGTTGGCATTGATAATGACGGCTTTTACCATGCCTCTGTATGCTCAGGATGCTGCTTCGGAACTGGGGCAGAAGACTTTTAAAAAACGCTGTGCCGTGTGCCATAATCCGCTGACTGCACAACGTAAAATTGGACCGGGTCTGCAAGGGGTATTCGGGCGCGAAGCGGAGAGTGGTATCGGCAAGTTGACCGAAGCCAGACTTCATGAGTGGCTACTGAACCCGAAAGCGCTGAAGCTCAATACCCGCATGCCGAAATATGGCCCTATGCAGGATGCTGAGACTCGGCAGGCCGTTATCGATTATCTTAAGACCCTATAAAAACTATATATTCAGCGCTGAAACCGGTGTTATCATAACGCTCG
>WSZY01000153.1 GCA_013139875.1 Mariprofundaceae bacterium
ACAAGAACACTGACCAGCAAAATGATGCCGGCCCTAAATAATATTGGTTTTGAATCGACTGCCACTTCCCTCATGGACTCCTACTATAGCAGGTTAAATCTCATTAGGTGAATGTCCGCTTTTGGCCGAAAGCGGACGTTCACTGGTAGAATCCGGGTAATTATTTCCCGGTTCTCCGTTCCGTTGGTATCCAATTTGTGCTATGGATAGATAAGAGGCGTAAAGCATGCCACTGTCGGAAACCATTTTTATTACCGTCTGCCTGCTGGCTGTAGCCGTTCTGGCGGCAGCAGTCTGTCGCCGGGTGCCTGTTCCTTTTAGTGCACTGCTGGTGATGCTGGGGATATTGCTTGGCTGGCTGGATGATGTATGGGCACCATTGGAACCATTACAGGCCTTTCACCTCTCTCCTGAACTGGTTCTGTTTGTATTTCTCCCCGCTTTGATCTTTGAATCGGGGTTTAATCTCGATGACAGGCAGTTGCTAAAAGATATTGTACCTATTTTTACGCTTGCAGTGCCTGCCCTGCTTATCTCTACCGGCATAGTTGGGCTTGGTCTCTGGTGGCTGCTTGATATGTCACCTGTTTATGCACTGTTGTTTGGTGCGTTGATCTCGGCTACTGACCCGATTGCAGTGATTGCCCTGTTTAAGGAGCTTGGTGCACCTCTCAGGTTGAACGTGCTGGTCGAAGGCGAATCGCTGCTCAATGATGCTACAGCACTGGTTGTGTTTAAGGTGCTGTTAGGTATCGCGCTGGTTGGCACGATGCAATGGCAGCATGTGGGGAGTGCAATAGGTGAATTCGGCCGCGTCTTTTTTGGTGGTGCTGCGGTCGGGTTTATTATCGGTATGCTGCTCAGCGAGGCGATGCGGTTTCTTCAATCCCGAAGTGCGGTGGTCACGCTTACCATCGTGATGGCTTATGCCGGCTTTATTGTCTCTGAACATATGCTGCATATGTCCGGTGTGATGACAGTGGTGGTTGCGGCAATTTGCCTGGGTGTCTGGGGGCGTAGCAGGATGTCTCAGGAGGTGGCGGAAACGGTCCGGGATATCTGGGAGTTTATTGCCTATGTCTGCAACACACTGCTGTTTCTGCTGGTAGGGCTTTCGATAGAGCCGGCACTTCTGGTTCAGCATGGCTGGGCAATCATGGTTGCTGTTCTGCTGGTGCTGTTTGCGCGGGGAGTAACCATTCATGCCATGGTTCCGGTTGTGACCCGCTGGTTCCGCCTGCCCGCTATTGGCAGGGCAGAACGACATATTATGTGGTGGGGGGGGCTGAAAGGTGGCCTGGCGATTGCCATGGTGCTTTCGATCCCCGTTGGTGTTCCGGGCAGAGATATACTGCTGGCCATGACCGTCGGTGTGGTTGTCTTTACGTTGCTGATCAACGCTTCAACGATTCGCCCGCTTATGAAAAGGCTTGGCATGGGCCAGCTTGATCTGCATGAAGAGGCCGAGTTCAATGCAGGGATAAGACGGTCCGAGCAGGGTGCTGTGCTGGTGCTTGAGGGGTTCCGTAAGGTCGGTGTGTTATCCAAATCGGCCTATCACAATATTACAGGTGATGTTCACCAGATCCTGAAATCCGGCAGGGTAAAGGTTGAAAAGCAGGCACGTGAGAGAAACGCCTACCTCTCACTTCTGCATACGGAACTGGAAACGCTCGATATGCTGTATGAGGCAGGGGTGATTCCTCAATATACCCGAATGGATATTCGCCAGCAGCTTCAAAGCGAACGTGATCAGCTCTGTTCGGGGGCATCACTGGAGACAATTTCGGAAACAGGTGATCAGAGAAGTCTATTTGGGCGGATTGAACAATACCTGCTGAGCAAGGTTCGGGAACTGGACTGGCTTTCCCATCTGCTTATGCGCTATCAGTATATGCGTTTGTCCCAGCATTTCCGCCGGGATGTTGCCAGATTGATGATGGTAGAGTCCTCGATAAACACCCTGCAGCTTGATGAGTCGATCTCGGGGAAGGTGAAAGAGATACTGCTGAGTCATCTTCAGGGCAGGCGTCAGCAACTTGAGGCCTCACTTGAAGGATTCAAACGTGACATGCCTGAATTTTATCGTCGCTACAGCTATCGTATTGCAAGTCAGGCTGCCTGGTCCGGTGCCATGACAGAAGCAGACCTGCTGCTTCACCATGGACAGATGGGAGGAAAGCCTCACGCCAAATTAAATAAGCTGCTGCATGAGAAATTGAATTCTCTCCCCTCTATTTCATCCGATGTTCCGGGCCTGCCGGTACAGGAGATTATTTGTACGGTGCCACTGTTTACAGGCCTCTCTGAAGAGGTGGTGAATGAGCTTGTTGCCCGTACGGTAACTGTGACCTTTCTGTCGGGGGATCGTGTCATCGGGCAGGGAGAGAAGGGTGATGCGCTCTACATTGTTGTGCATGGGCTGCTGCGTGTTCACCGTAGTGAATCTGATGAAGATATTGCACTGCTTGAAGATGGTGACTTCTTTGGTGAGATGGCACTGCTTGGCGAGCAGGTGCGCCTTGTAAATGTGACGGCTGTTCACGCCTGTGAGCTGTTAAGAATCAGGCGTGGAGATGTATTAAGCCTTGCCAAGCGCTTTCCCCAGATCAGCCAGCAGCTGCATGATGCAGATCAGCAGCGTCGAAATTCCAAAAGTTGATACTGCCTGAGTTGACCCCTGAGCTCTCTCCATAACGCCTTAACAGATTGTTAATACAGTATGTTTTAATAGTTGTAACATACAACAGTTGTAAAGCACATTTACATAGAGGGAGAATATCACTCACTTATGGCGCATGCTGTTGGCAGCCGGCCCATGATCCATGAATTGATTAGAGGAGCTTTAGATGCTTGTACTGTTTTTCCGGATTATTAACAGCTAGGATCTGATTATGATCAGACAAACTCCGGTTCTGCTTCTATTGGTACTGTTGATACCTCTTCAGGCTGCTGCCGGAGAGGTGGCCGGGGATGTAACAAGTGGTGAAGCTCGTGAAACCATGATCCGGCTACAGAAGCTACTCCGCTCCGACACCAACCTTGCACGCTATACCATGACGGTCAAAACACCGGAGTGGACACGCTCCATCACCATGGACAGTTGGGATGACCGACCCGGGAAACGTTTCTTTATCCGCATTGTTGCACCAAAAAAAGATCGGAGCACCACCTACCTGAAGCTGGGGCCGAACCTCTGGATGTATCTGCCAAAGCTGGAGCGTGATATCCGTATTCCTCCATCCATGATGCTCTCCTCATGGATGGGTTCTGATTTCACCAATGATGATCTGGTGAAGACGGCATCGGTGGTGGATGATTATCACCATCGTATTACGGCCGGTGATGGTGAGTCGATCACGATTGAGTCGATTCCAAAAGAGGATGCGCCGGTGGTCTGGGGCAAGCTGGTGCACGTGATTCGCAGTGATGGTATTCCATTGTCTGAAGACTTTTACGATGAACATGGCAAAAAACGGCGATCCCTGAAATTTGACACTGTCCGTGAAGTAGGGGGGCGAACCATTCCGACGCGCTGGGTGATGCAGCCGCTTGATAAGCCGGATAAAGAGACGGTACTGCAGATCGATAGTATTGAGTTTGACCCACCCATTGCAGATTCAGTCTTCACCCGGGCAAACCTGAAGCGCAGGCCGACGTAGAGATGTTAATCGCTCTGGCCTGGCGCAATATTATACGGAATTTCCGTCGCAGCCTGATTACGGTTGTCGCCATTGCCATCGGGCTGGCCGCACTTCTTTTCCTCTGGGGCTTCAATGACGGTGTACACAACAACATGATGCGTAACCTGCAGCAGGTGATCGTCGGCAGTGTGCAGATTCATCAGGATGGCTTCTTCAAGCGGCCGAAGCTGACCCGTGACATGGCTGATCTGACAGAGATTAACAGGATACTGGATGAGCTGGGTGTTGAACGCCGGGCACTCCGGGTGCGCTCTTTTGCGCTGGCGGCAGGCGAGGAGACCTCACGCGGACTGATGATGCTGGGTGTTGATGCGGATCAGGAGGCGAGAACCACACGCATTGCCAGCAAAGTGAGTCGCGGTCGCTTTGTTCGCAACAGCGACACCAGTGCATGCGTGATTGGTGCAACCACGGCCCGCAATCTGAAGGTGAAGCTTGGCGATGATGTCATTCTGCTCGCTGAGGATCGTTTCGGATCACTTGCAGCCGAGAAGTTTGAACTGGTTGGTATCATTGAGAGTGGTGAGATGGGTATTGATCGTGGTCTTGTGATTGTGCCGCTGAAGTTCATGCAGGAGATGCTGGGCATGGAGGGTCGCTACTCCGAGGTGGCACTGCAACTTGATTCCGATCAGCTTGAACTAGTAACGATTGCTCTTCGACAGCAGCTTGAACCATTGGGTTTTGAGGTGCTGCGCTGGTATGACATGTACCCGGTGATGAAGGAGTGGGTCGACCTTGAAAACGGCTTCTACTATATCTTTCTCAGCATTGTACTGCTTATTGTGGCAGCGGGTGTGATGAATACGGTGCTGATGAGTATGCTGGATCGGGTGCGTGAGTTCGGCATCATGATGGCGCTTGGTTGCAGCCGGACTCGCATAGCGCTACTGGTAATGGTGGAGTCACTGATGCTTGGCGTTGGCGGCATTATCACCGGAACCGGGCTGGGGATGAGCCTGATCTTCTACTATCAGCGGGTCGGTATTGATATGTCGGAGATGATGGAGAGCGTGGAGCGCTTCTATATTGATACGGTGATCTATACCGAGATCGACGCCGACCATCTGTTGATTACCATCCTGTCGGTGCTGGCTTCAGCAGCAATTGCATCGCTTGTGCCGGCATGGAGGGCTTCACGGCTTGAACCCGTCGAAGCGATCCAGCACCTTGGTTAGGTATGAGTAAGCTCTCCATCTATCTCCGTCTCGGCAGTCGCAATCTCCGGCTGCATCCGGCCCGCACCCTGCTCACGATGGGAGCTCTGGTAGTCGGTATTGCTGCGCTCACTTTTCTCTCCGCACTCAATGATGGCTGGCTGGAGAATATGCGCGAGAACTTTGTATTGACTGAGACAGGACATATTCAGATCCATGCTATGGGTTTTCAGGAGAGTCAGCAGATCGGTGATGCCATCAAAGAGCCCGCTGCTCTGATCCGGGCTGTAGACCAGGTTGCAGGTGTTCGTGCGTGGGCACCGCGTGTCAGCACTTCGGGGCTGGCGAGTGCTGCGGGCGCCAATGCCGGGGCACTGATTATCGGCATTGATGCAGTGCGTGAACTGGAGGTGAGCCGGTTCCGTGAGTTTCTCCATGCCGGGGAGTGGCTGAAACCCGGTGATCCCCGTGCACTGATGATTGGAACGGTGCTGGCCGAAAGGCTGGAGGTGGAGCTTGGTGATAAGGTTGTGCTGATGGCGCAGACACCATCGGGAGATCTGGCCAGTGAGGTGTTCCGGGTTCGGGGAGTGCTTCAGTCAGGTGTGATGAGTATTGATAATATGATGGTGATGATCCCGCTGGAAACGGCACAGCAGTGGCTGGATCTCAACCGTGGTGTTACGAATATCGTGATTCGTACCGACTCTTTTGAAATGGTTGATAGTGTCACTGCCGGATTAAAACAGCTGCTTCAGGCAGGGGAGCCTGCTGAAAAACTGGAAATCCTGCGCTGGATGGAGATTGATCCGATGGCAGAGCAGTGGACCGAGATGGCCGATGTCTACACCTGGATTGTGCTGGCTATTGTGATCGTTGTGGTGCTGGCCGAGGTGCTCAACACGATGTTGATGAGTATGCATGATCGTATCAGGGAGTTCGGATTGATGGGTGCACTGGGTACACAGGGCAGCCAGCACTTTGCCATGATGATCTGGGAGACGGTGATTCTTGTGAGTATAGGTGGGCTGCTTGGTTACGGGCTCGGGGCATGGATCAGCTACTACTACAGTGTGCATGGACTGGATCTCAGTACTTATGCAACAGCATTTTCATTTATGTATATGAGTCCGGTAGTCTATCCGGTGCTGTCGGTTGAGAGTGCTGTTCGCATTATCGGTGCGGCGATTGTGGGAGCGGCCCTGGCAGGAATCTACCCGGCATGGAAGGCATCGAAGCTTGATCCGGTCGAAGCGATGAGAGAGTTATGAGTTTTAGACACGGTTGCGTGCTAAAGCCGTCCATCCATGGGCGAAAGGGAGCTTCAGAGAGTCCCACGCTCCCCACAGGAGCAAGGCTGCGTTCCTGCGTAACGATGAAAGGTAAAGGGTAGGAACCTGAAGCAGATGGAGAACAAATGGCGCTGATAGAAGCAGCAGGTCTGCATAAGCACTACAGCAGTGGTGAGACAGAGGTGAAAGCCCTTGATGGTGTTGAGTTGAGCCTCGAGAAGGGCGATTTTTCCGTGCTTTCAGGCCGCTCCGGCTCAGGCAAAACGACCCTGCTGAATATGGTGGGCACACTGGACAGCCCTGATGCGGGCAAGCTCTCCATCGCAGGGGAGGATGTGCTGGCGCTGAGTCGCGGGGAGCGGGCCGCGTTCCGGCTTGCTCATATTGGCTTTGTCTTTCAGGCATACAATCTGATTCGGGTACTCTCAGCCCGTGAGAATGTCGCCTACGTGCTTCAACTGCAGGGCATACCGGCAAAAGAGCGACTCGGCATTGCCGACCAATGGCTGGAGAAGGTGGGTCTGAAAGGGTTGGAGCGCCGTCGGCCTGACCAGCTTTCCGGCGGGCAGCAGCAGCGTATTGCCGTTGCACGGGCTCTGGTGACACATCCCGATATTGTGCTGGCGGATGAGCCTACGGCGAACCTCGACTCGCATACCGGCGAGGCATTGATTGATTTGATGCGCAGCCTTAATGAAGAGCTTGGCATGACTTTTCTGATTGCATCCCATGATCCGGTTGTTATGGATGCAGCGCATCAGCTCTATACGATGCAGGATGGTAAAATTGTGAGGCTGGATTTACGCTAACGTGGCTGCT
>WSZY01000044.1 GCA_013139875.1 Mariprofundaceae bacterium
GGCAAACAGTCCGGCCGGGCCGGCTCCAACGACAATGACATGTTCCCCGTTCCGGCCGGTTCTGTTGAGAGAGCGGGGTCTGGCAATATCCAGTACTGAATGCTCAACCCTGTTGGCATTAGCAGGAAGTTTTGGCCTGGAAGTTTCTCTGACCTCACACTCAATGGTGCAGACAAAATGAACATGGCTCTTTTTTCTTGCATCCAGAGCCCTGCGGACGGTGATCCAGCGTTCGATCTGATCAGGCCTGACACTCAATGCGGAGGCGAGCGTTATTGCAACATCACTGTCTGAATCATCCAGTTCAACAGCAACATTGGTTATACGGATCAGCAGAGTTTTAGCCATAGCTCAATGCTATGTGCTTTCCATCTTCTTAGGAATGCATGATATCGCACAGAGGTGTTTGAAAGGATTACTTTATGTTTAACGACTTAAAAGCATGCTAAACTTGTTATTGAATATGGTCTACGATAATGGGCAGTACAGAGGATAAAATATATGACAGTAAAAAGTGGTAATCGTGAAGTAGTGGTTGTTTCAGGCATCAGGACGCCGATGGGAAAGATGAATGGCTGCCTTGAAGGGCTTTCGGCAGTTGAACTGGGCATGCATGCTGTGCGTGAACTGCTGGCCCGCTCTCCTTTAACACGGGATGATATCGATAGTGTCATTATCGGAAACGTTATTCAGCCATCAGATGCGGCCAATATTGCGCGTGTCATTTCTCTTCAGGCAGGCGTCCCACGCCGGATTCCAGCTCATACTGTTCATCGTAACTGTGCATCCGGTATGCAGGCAGTCACCGATGCAGCAGAGAAAATTCTCTCCGGTCGGGCTGATGTTGTTGTGGCGGGTGGCGTTGAATCCATGACTCATGCACCACTGCTTTTCCATGACCGGTTCAGATCAGCAATGGCAAACCTGCAACGTGCCCGAAGTCTTGCAGACAGGGCTAAAGCAGCCGTGGGTGTGGTAAAGGCACCATGGAAGCCGCGTGTTGCTCTGCTGGAGGGTCTGACCGATCCGGTTGCAGGCCTTAATATGGGTCAGACAGCAGAGATACTGGCTCGTGAGTTTGCTATCTCGCGTAGAGAGCAGGATGAATTCTCTGTACAGAGCCATCTTCGGGCTGATCAGGCATGGGAGGATGAGTGGTTCAATAATGAGGTGATGCATCTGTTTGCACCACCTAAATATGTACCGACTCATCGTGATGAGGGAATTCGTGCCGGACAGAACATGGAGGCTTTGGCAAAGCTTAAACCTGTGTTTGAAAAACCGTTGGGGACAGTAACTGCCGGAAACAGCTCTCAAATTACCGATGGCGCGGCCATGTTATTGCTCACCTGCAGGGAGAAGGCAGAGGCAGAGGGGTGGCCGATCCTGGGTTATCTCTATGACTGGGCATACTCAGGCTGTGATCCTGCTCGTATGGGGTTGGGGCCTGTCTATTCATCAAACAGACTGCTTTCACGTTACGGTATGTCTGCAAAAGATATGGCGAGGGTGGAGATTAATGAGGCATTTGCTTCACAGGTATTGGCCTGTCTGAAGGCGATGGATTCCAGACAGTTCTGTACGAAAAAACTTGGGGTAAAAGCTGCTATAGGTGCACCGGATATGGAGAAGCTGAATGTTCATGGCGGCGCGGTTGCCCTGGGGCATCCGGTAGGCATGACAGGCGCCCGGTTGGTACTAACGCTTTTAAGACAGCTAAAACATGACACCGGTGGTGGTCTGGGCCTTGCGACACTCTGTATCGGTGGTGGCCAGGGTGGTGCGATACTGGTTGGGAGTGAACCATGGAAGTCGTAACGCTAAACCGGAAAGATGGTGTTGCACGACTGCATCTGTCGCGCAGTGATAAGTCAGTTAACGTGCTGGACGAAGCATGCATGGAACAACTTGAGGCACATCTGGATAGCCTGGAGAAAGATACCCCGGAGCTTCTGGTTGTTGAAAGCGGCATGCCCGGTTGTTTCATTGCAGGGGCGGATCTCAATATTATTCAGGCAATTACGGATTCTGCAGCAGCGACACTTCTGGCTGAGCGCGGTCAGGCTCTCTGCCGCCGTATCGAATTCCTCTCATCTCCATCCATTGCCGTGGTGCATGGTGCATGCATGGGTGGTGGCTTGGAGCTGGCCTTGGCCTGCGATTACATTGTTGCGGTTGAGGATGGTAAAACAAAACTGGCTCTGCCTGAGATCAAGATAGGAATTCATCCCGGTTTTGGTGGCTGCGTACGCCTGCCACAGAGAACAGGCTGGCCACGGGCTATTGAGATGATTCTGACGGGACGGGCAGTTGATGCAAGGCGTGCACGCAGGATTGGAATCGCCAAACTATCCTGTCACCCCGAGCAGGTAGAGGGTGCCATTGAATATCTCTCAACCCTTGGAAAGAGAAAGGGTGGTTCTTCAAAACCGTGGTGGTTTCATATCTGGCCGGTTCGAAAATTCTATTTCTACAAAGTTCGTGAAAAAGCACTGGCCCGGTTCAAACATCTGGATATTGAAGAGGCCTATCCTTCAGTACCGGCCACCATTGATCTGCTGGAAGATATCTTCGGCATGAGTGATGGGCTTGCTTATGCCCGGGAGGCCGAATCATTGGGTAAAATGGCTGTGACGCCGACATGTAAAAATCTGATCAGGGTTTTCTTTCTTGGCGAGTCTCTCAAGAAACAGGAGATGGTAAAGAAGGGGAAAGATGCCGCATCCGGTTTAACACACACGGCTGTTTATGGTGCAGGTATTATGGGTGGTGGAATTGGCTGGGTGGCTGCCAGAAAAGGTGAAGTTGATCTGCATGACTTGAATGAAGACGCATTGGGTCATGGTATGAAGACCCTGTCGAAGCTGGCCAGACGTGATCCGAAAAGGTTTCAGCGTATACGTCCGGTTCTGGATTCGAGTGGCCTCTCCTCTTCTGATGTAGTGGTTGAAGCGGTATTGGAAGATCTGGAGATTAAAAAGAAACTATGGGCTGAGGTTGAAAAACATGTGCCCAAACACACACTTCTTCTGACCAACACATCCTCCCTTTCGGTGACAGATCAGCAGGCGGGACTGAAACGTCCGGGTCGGCTTGTGGGGCTTCACTTCTTTAATCCGGCACCGAAAATGCCTCTGGTAGAGGTGGTCGCAGGAGCCAGGAGCACAAAGAAAAGTGTGCAAATGACGGCTGCTCTGGCTGCAGGCTGGGGTAAGTTCCCGGTCGTGGTTGCGGACAAACCCGGCTTCCTTGTGAATCGGTGCCTGATGCCATTTATGAGTGCAGCACTGCGCTTGCTTGAAAATGGCCAGAAAATGGAACATATCGACGGGGCATTGAAGAATTTTGGTATGCCTATGGGTGCGATTGAACTGGCTGACCGGGTTGGTCTTGATATCTGTCATCATGTCGGCACCCACCTCTCTGAAGCCTTCGGAGATAAGATGGCCATGCCTGCATGGTTTGATCATATGGTCTCCGATGGCCTGCTGGGCACAAAATCAGGCAGGGGTTTTTATCTCTATGAGAGGGATAAGCGAACAGAAACTAATGAAGGTCTTTCAAAATACCTATCCAGCCAGAAGAAGCGGGAAAAAGAGTTTGATGCGAACCTCTCTGATGAACAAAGGGGGGCGATGACAGATGATGAGATTGTGAATATCTCACTTCTTCCCATGCTCATTGAGGCGCTGGCGTGTCTCTCCGAAGGTGTTGTTGATAGTGCGGAACATCTTGATGCAGCCATGGTCTACGGCATCGGGTTTCCACCATTCAGGGGCGGGCTTCTGAACCACTTTTCAACCTACAGTGAGGGGAACTTAAAAGAGATCATCAGCGGCCTGGGAATGCAGGTTCCTGAGAATTTAGGAGTGTTATATGAGTAAAACACCGAATCATGAAGCGAATCATGCAACAGACTGTCCGGGCCTTGAGCAGGTAGCCAGGGCAAATTGCCTCTCTGATCTTCTTTTTCATTCTCCTGCAGCATGGCTACAACGTCCCACCCTGCGCAGGCGTCCGAATGATGGAAACTGGACGGGACTGAACCGAATTACAGTTCAGCAGCGGGTATTGCGGTTGGCAGCATGGCTTGAATCGCAAGGCATTGAACCGGGCGATCGGGTTGGAATCCTGGGGCATAACAGTGTTGAGTGGTTTATCTCGGATTTTGCCATTCTTCGCCTTGGTGCCGTGACGGTGCCAGCCTATTTTACTGATCCGGCTGAGTCGGTGGAGTATGTCTTTAATGATGCCGGATGTAAGATGCTGCTGGTTGAGCCGGGTGAGCAGCAGGAGAAGCTGAACAACCTCGATATCAAGGCAATTCCATTTTCCGGTGC
>WSZY01000101.1 GCA_013139875.1 Mariprofundaceae bacterium
CAGCAGGCCACTGGCCTGTGATCCCAGTGCGATCACACACGCGCCGGTCAGGGTTGCAAAATCAATAATTTCGGCAGGTTTCTTCTCGGCCGCATAAGCCAGCGCATCACACAGGATAATGCGCCCTTCCGCATCGGTGTTGAGCACTTCGATATTGATCCCCTTATAAGAGGTCACAATATCACCGGGCTTGTAGGCCGCACCACCCAACAGATTTTCAGTGGAAGGGATCACACCCAGCAGATTGATCGGCAGGCTCATTTCGGTTACTGCCTTGAAAATTCCCAGCACAGCGGCTGCGCCGCACATATCAAACTTCATCTCATCCATTGCGCCCGCAGGCTTTATCGAGATACCTCCGGCATCAAAGGTCAGTCCTTTACCAACCAGTGCAACCGGCGCATCATTTTTCTTGCCACCGTTGTACTCCAGCACAATAAAGCGAGGCTCTTTGGCTGAGCCCTGATTAACGGCCAGAAGTGCGGTAAAACCGGCCTTCTCAATAGCCTTCCTGTTCATCACGGTAACTTTCAGTTTTTTGTGTTTCAGTGCCGCTGCCTGGTCACCCAGGAATTCCGGGGTACAGACATTGCCCGGCTCATTAGAAAGGTCACGGGCAAAGTTGGTTCCCATAGAGACCGCCTTTGCCGTCGCTACCGCAGCTTCTGCCGCATCCAGATCACGGCGCGATGGAATCATGATCGTGACCGACCTTAATTCGCGTTTGTTCTCTCTCTTCCCGGTCTGGTATTTCTCGAACGTGTAGAGCCCCAGCCAGACGCCTTCAGCGACAGCCTGAACCTTGTCGGCAAGCGAAGCAGCACGAACATTCAGTTCGGAAAAATAGAGGGAAATATCACGCGCACCACTGGTCTCAAGCTTGCGTGCCGTTTTGCTGGCAAGCGCACGCAGCTTCTGCAACGTCAGCTTCTTCTCATCACCTGCCCCTGCAATCTCCACGCGCTGGCTGTAGGTTCCCTCCACATCATAAAGAGTATGTGATATGCCAAATTTACCGGAGTTATCAAATTTTCTCAGGAATGCGCCAATCTCTTTCCCGGTAGCCTCCTGAAGTTCCCTGCCTGATTCGGTCAGCTTCCGGCCTTCAAGAAGCGGCAGAACCACGGCATCATCACGCTGTTTATGGGCACTTCCCGCCTTGACTAAAATCTCGATCATCATCTGCTCCTAATTTGAAAAAACTTCTGTTTTCTCTCTCATCCCCCGAAGATAGTGTAAAAAGACAAAAAGAAAAGCACCATTCAAGGCTTTCGTAACCAACAGATAAAAAAAAGGCCACCACTTACGTGGCAGCCTTTTTTTGTTTTCGGAAGAACAGAACTATACTGAGTAGTAAAGTTCCATTTCCATTGGATGTGGGCGCATACGAACTTCATTGACCTCTTCCATCTTCAATTCGATGTAAGCATCAATCATATCGTCATCCATCACACCACCGGTCTTCAGGAATTCACGATCTGCATCGAGGCATTCCAGAGCCTGCTCAAGGCTGGCACAAACTGTTGGAATCTTCTTGCCCTCTTCCGGAGGAAGATCGTAGAGATTCTTATCAGCCGCTTCACCCGGATCGATCTTGTTCGCAACACCATCAAGTCCGGCCATCATCATGGCAGTGAATGCCAGATACGGGTTGGCCGAGCAGTCAGGGAAACGAACTTCAATACGACGAGCCGGATCGGAGTTTACAACCGGGATACGGATGGAAGCCGAACGGTTACGGTTTGAGTAAGCCAGCATTACCGGTGCTTCAAAGCCGGGAACCAATCTCTTATATGAGTTGGTAGAAGCGTTGGTGAATGCATTCAATGCACGGGCGTGCTTGATGATACCACCGATGTACCACAGAGCTTCCTGTGAAAGGTTGGCATACTTATCACCTGCGAAGAGGTTCTTACCATCTTTCCACAGAGACTGATGAACGTGCATTGCAGTTCCGTTGTCATTGTAGATTGGCTTAGGCATGAATGTTGCAGTCTTGCCGTGAGCATGTGCCACGTTATGGATCACGTATTTATACCACTGAGACTTATCTGCCTGCTCGATCAACTCACCGAACTTCATCGCCAGTTCGCACTGGCCAGCAGTTGCTACTTCATGGTGATGACACTCCATGTGGAAACCAAGATCGGTCATCACAAGAGACATGTCGTTACGAATTTCGTGCAGGGAATCAACCGGAGGAACCGGGAAGTAACCACCCTTTATGCCCGGACGATGACCATAGTTGCGCATCATGCCTTCGGAAGTATCAGCAAAGTTTTTGCCGGAATTCCAGGCTGCTTCTTCGGATTCGATCTGGTAGCCACAGCTACCCATCTCGTTGTTCCAGGTTACGCCGTCAAAGACGAAAAACTCCAGCTCAGGGCCAAAGTATGCTGTATCAGCAATGCCTGCAGAGCGGATATGGTTCAGGGCACGCTGTGCCACCTGACGTGGGCAACGATTATAATCCTGACCGGAGATCGGATCGATCACCTGAGCAACCAGCACCAGTGTGCAGGCTTCGAAGAATGGATCAATATTTGCACTTGCCGGATCCGGAATCAGAGCCATGTCTGAATTATTGATATCACACCAGCCGGCTACAGATGATCCGTCGAAGGCAAAGCCATCTTCGAAACTATCTTCACTCAGCTCATGAATTGGAAATGTTACGTGCTGCCATTTGCCGCGTGTGTCGGTAAAACGAACATCAACAAATTCGCACTCGTTCTCTTCGATCAGATCAAAGACTTTTTTGATTGCGTCACTCACAGATTGTCTCCTGTTGGAAAATAAAATATAGACCCATCCATATTTTTTGAAGAGGGCAGACTTGCACAAGATAATAAAATTGGCAATAAGGCCGCCAGAACTCTTGCCGCTTCTACCTACACTTCATGAAATGCGTGTGTAATGGGATAACGCCTGTCCCGGCCGAATGCACGCCGGGTGATCTTCACACCCGGCGGTGCCTGACGCCGTTTATATTCAGCTGCATGCAGCATACCCACCACGCGCTGAACCTCACTCCTGTCAAACCCCTGTGATGCAATCTCATCAACCGAGAGCCGATCTTCAATGCTTCCCTTCAGGATGGCATCCAGCTTATCGTAGTCCGGTAGCGAGTCTGAATCCTTCTGGTCAGGCCTGAGCTCTGCAGATGGCGGTTTATCAATACTATTTTGCGGAATTATCTCATGCTCACGATTTATGTAGTCTGCCAGTGCAAACACATCGGTTTTATAGACATCCTTCAGCACAGCAAAGCCACCGGCCATATCCCCGTAAAGCGTGGCATAGCCGACTGCCATCTCTGATTTATTACCGGTTGTCAGCAGCATGCGGCCGCTCTTATTTGAGATCGCCATTAACAATATACCACGACTGCGAGCCTGAATATTCTCCTCTGTCACATCCGGTTCACTCATGCCCCATGCGGCGAATGTATCGGCAAGAACTGTATCAACTGCATCAACAGGCCCTGCAATGGGCAGGGTCACACTCTCAATGCCGAGATTCACCGCCAGTGCTTCTGCATCTGTAACAGAGTGATCACTGGAGAGCTTCGAGGGCAACAGTACACCCAACACGTTCTCCGCCCCCAGTGCTTCCACCGCAATGGCTGCCGTGACGGCCGAATCAATACCGCCGGAGAGCCCGATCAGCACCTGCTGGCAGCCATTCCTGTGTACATAATCACTTACACCCAGCACCAGTGCAGCATGAATCTGCGCAACCGTTGATGGAACAGGGACAACAGATGACTGGCCGGCCTGCTCCAGGTCGACAACCGGCAATGCTGTTTCAAAAAGAGGAGCCCGAAGCAGCAACTCTCCTGCTGCATCGACCACGTGAGAACCACCATCAAAGACCACCTCATCCTGCCCACCCACCGGATTGACATAGATCACAGGGGCTGAAAAGCACTTTGCACGTTCACTCATCAGCGCCTCGCGCTCAATCTGTTTATCGATGTGGAAAGGTGATGCATTGAGGTTCAGCCATACATCGGCAGTCAGCCCGGCCTGTTTCCCTGCCAGCGAGTCGCTCCAGATATCTTCACAGATTCCAATGCCGACCTTCCAGCCATCAATATCGAAAACAACCTCATTGCCACTACCGGGGATAAAATAGCGCAGCTCATCAAAGACACCATAATTGGGCAGGCACTGCTTATCACAGATGCCGAGCAGTGCGCCTTTTCGTGCAATAAAGGCACTGTTCATCAACCTGGTTCTGTCACGACCGGCAACGCGGCGCGGCGCACCAAAGACGACAGCACAATCACCACTGGCTGCAACAATCTCATCCACGGCGAACTCCACCGCTTCCATAAACGAGGGCCGGAGTAGCAGATCTTCCGGCGGATAGCCGGTAACAGCAAGTTCAGGAAAGGCGATCAGATCACACGATGCATTTTCAGCCCTGTTGGCTGCATCAATCATCAGCTCAATGTTGCCGGTGATATCGCCCACTCTGGGGGCAATCTGTGCCAGCATGATTTTCATTGGCTCTCCTTGCCCATCTCTCTGCTCATCCTCCGAATAAACATGGCATCTCCATAGGAGTAAAAACGATATTCCTGCCCTATGGCATACTCATATGCAGCCATCATACGCCTGTGCCCCGCCAATGCACTCACCAGCATCAACAGTGTCGATTTTGGCAGATGAAAGTTGGTCAACAGCGCATCCACCACTCTGAATTCATACCCCGGATAGATAAAGATGTCCGTTCGTCCTGAACCTGCTTTAACGCCACGACCATCAGAAGCGGCTTCCAGCGTTCGCAGTGATGTTGTTCCGACAGCCACCACCCGTCTCCCTTCACGCCCGGCCCTGTTGACCTGTTCAGCCGCACTATCAGAAATATGGTAGGCCTCTTCATGCATCACATGCTCATGAATAGTCTCCACCTGTACCGGTTGAAAGGTTCCCGGGCCGACATGCAGCGTGACATGCACAAAGGTTGCCCCCGCCCGCTGCATCTCTTTCATGAGTGCTTCGGTCAGATGCAGGCCTGCTGTCGGTGCTGCTACCGCCCCCGGCTTATTGGCAAAAACAGTCTGGTAACGCTCTTTGTCCATTTCCGTGTCCACCCTGTCGATATAGGGGGGGAGCGGTATATGCCCGTTTGCTTCAATGGCCTGCATGACGTCTTCAGCCATCAGCCGGACACGCACCTCCTTGCCATCACGCTGCAGAATTTCTGCACTGAAATCATCAGTGATCGTGATAATCTCGCCCGGTTTAAGCGGCTTGTTTGCCTTTCCCCAGGCGAGCCATTCATTGCTCTCAGCTGTCGGCTCAAGCAGCAGCAACTCCACCTTCCCGCCACTCTGCTTTTTCCCGAGCAGGCGTGCGGGGATCACACGGGTATCATTGAGAACCCACAGGTCACCGGGCTGCACCAGTTGAGGCAAATCAGCTATATGCCGGTCCAGGAACGGGTCAGACTGAATATCAAGCAGGCGTGAGGCATCCCTTTCCGGCAACGGGTGCCCGGCAATCAAATGCTCCGGCAGGGCATAATCAAAATCAGTAAGTTGCATGGAGATAATCTATATAACAGGAACTATGGCTTTTCTAAAACCCTGTACAGGGCCTTTTTCAGATCTTTAGCCCTGAACGGCTTGGCAACAAACATATCCGGCCGCCTCTCTTCAGCAAGGCTTTCTATCTCCACCTCACTATAACCGGACACCAGAATAACAGGTATCCGGGGGTTGGCTTCACGCATCTTCCTCATCGCATCCACACCACCCAGTCTCGGCATGGTTATATCCAGTAATACGGCAACAATTTCTTTCTGGTGTTTACAGAAAACATCCACTCCCTCCAGACCATCGGCTGCCTGTAAAACATCAAAATGAAAATGCTTAAGGAAGAGTGATGCCACTTTGCGTACCGCCGGATCATCATCAACAACCAGGACAGTTCCATCGCCTTGCCATCCATCCATCTCGGAAGTAATAACCTCTTTTTTTCTGAAGGTCTGATAAGCACGGGGAAGCAGGATCCTGAATTTACTGCCTTTTCCGGCTTTACTGATCACTTCGATCACACCCTTGTGTCCATGAATAATACCGAGCACAGCAGACAATCCGAGACCCGTTCCGCTCTCTTTTCTGGTAAAGAACGGATCAAAAATCTTTCTTACCGTCTGCTTCGTCATACCACACCCTGAATCAGCTATCGTAACAAACACATATTTACCTTCGGGAAGATCAGTGCCGTTGTATTGTCTGTCCAGAAATGCCCTGCCTGCATTCATAATTCCGGTACGTATCCGGATATCTCCTGCATCAGAACCAATCGCTTCGGCCGCATTAATGATAAAGTTCAGAATCACCTGCTGGATCTGTGCCTTGTCTGCCTCGATGGAAAGTGGCTGCTCATCAAGTCTCAACTGCAGCTTGATATTCTGATCGAGGGATGCCCTGAGCAGACTGCCCATGTCCCGCACAAGCCCGTTAATTTCCAGTATATCCATGGTATGCGGACTTTTGCCGGCATAGGCAAGCATCTGCTTGCACAGTTCCGCTGCCTGGTTACATGCCTCTTCGATATTGTCAAAATGCTCACTGGCTCGCGATGGCTCTTTCACCTCCCTCCGCGCCAACTCAGCATTACCCATGATAGCTGCCAGAAGATTATTGAAATCGTGCGCAATACCACCGGCGAGCACACCAAGTGATTCCAGGCGCTGGGAATGCTCCAGTTGGCCCTGCAACAAAAGGTTCTTCTCCTCATACTTTCTGCTCTCGGACAGATCACGACAGGATATGAGAAAGGATGGCTCACCATCAAATATCACAGGACTGCCCTGAACTTCAGCAATAAATGTTTCACCGTTTCTGCGTAGCAGTTTTTCCTCCACCACAGGTACGGCTATACCCTCCTTCATCTGGGTCTGCATCCGTTCAATAGCCATGGAGTGATAATCGGGGTGAATGTAGTCCAGAACCGGTGTTCCCAGAATCTCCTCGCTACTTTCAGAGGCAAACAACTCTATGCCAGCAGGATTCATATAAACCCATTTCCCATCACGATGTACACCCACGGGGTTGGGTGAATTTTCAAGCAATACCCGGTGATTGGCTTCACTCTCAGCCAGTAACACTGTCTCCTGTTTTAATTGCCCCTGAGCTCTCTGCAGAAGTCCTTTTCCCTCTTCGATCGAACTTACAATAAGATAGGCAAGTATCGTAAAAGCTGCATACACCGAACCAAAGTAAGGCATGATGCTCCAGTCCGGAGAGAGTGGCAGATGACCCAGCCATGCAACAGCCGCAAAACCGATGATGGTCAGCGCATAGGTGATCGACCAGGCCAGACCGGCGCGGGCACCGGAGATAAAACCGGAAAAGAAAGGAAAGCCCAGGCTCCATACATAACCAATACCGCTGATACCACCGAGAAAAAACAGCAAAAGGAAGAGCGTTGCCGCATACAGGTTCGTGATGGCACCCAACCAGAAAACCGGTGCATCATGGTGTGACCACCACCATGTCAGGGCAAGCACCAGTGCCATAGCTGCTTCAACCCATGCAAGCAGATAAAAGCCCTGCATAAAATTCAACACAAAGAATACAGTGACAAAAGGCAGGGCGGTCAGCAGGCAAATTCTGATCGCTTTCAGCTGCACATCACCAGCATGAGAAACATCCGGCTCCGATGATGTGCCGTGGGTCAAAACCGTCTCTTCCGCCGGTTGCTCTGCTGTCAACTGCTACCCCTCTCTTCCAGTTTTATATCGGACAGATCAGAAACAGTTCCTGATAACAGATATTATACAGCCCATGATGCACTTGATGCTTTGTCTGCCGGTAATTAACGGATTGTTTCGACACCATCAGGTGTCCCCATCAGTACAACATCAGCGCCCTGATGCGAAAAGATACCATTGGTCACCACACCCGGAACCGAGTTCAGATGATCTTCCAGTCCGCGTGCGTCGGTAATAGTCAGGCCATATACATCAAGAATAATATTGCCGTTATCGGTGGTGAACCCTTCGCGGAGCTTCGGCTCACCGCCCAGCTTTTCAGCCACAGATGCAACCAGCTCCTCTGCCATGGGAATCACCTCAATCGGCAGTGGAAACAGACCCAGTGCATCCACTCTCTTGGTCTCATCAACGATACAGACAAAGCTGTCCGATGCTGCCGCAACGATCTTTTCACGGGTTAGTGCACCACCGCCACCCTTAATCAGGTTCTTCCCTGCATCAAACTCATCTGCACCATCAATATAGACAGATAGTGAATCGACCCGGGTCAGTGCCTCATTGAGATCCAGCACCGGAATACCGTGGCCGGCCAGACGCTCAGCAGTCGCCTCTGAGCTCGCCACTGCACCCTTAATTCTATCTTTCATCGTCGCCAGCGCATCAATAAACATGTTAGCAGTTGATCCGGTACCGACGCCGACAATACTATCTTCAACCACATAGGAAAGTGCTGCCTCAGCCACTTTCTGCTTCATCTCATCCTGTGTCATGCATCCCTCCTGATCTGTACCGAAAGCCGAAAAAACTGAAGCAGAGCCTAACGGATAACAGAGCCCTTTCCAGTAAAATTCACAACAGTTGGAGGAGTTAAGTCGACTACGTTATGCTCGCGCCATGCTTACAGCGCAGATCGACATTATGATTACCGTACTCTTCTTCGTCGGCCTGCTCCAGCTTGCCTGGCTTTCGGTCATGCTGCTGCGCCGGAATATTCCCCCGGCCTCGCTCTCGGCTTCACTGCCACCGATGATCTCAATCTGGGTTCTGCTCTGGCCACTTTACGAGCACCCGGTCTGGCTCTGGGCCGGCATCATGCTGCTCGCTCTTCCTCTCCTGCTGGCATTCACTGCCAACACCCCCTTCTGGCAACATTTGCGTATCGCCTGGTCAGGCAGATTTTATGAAGATGAGTCTCCCCGGATGTGGCCGCTGCTATCACTTATTGCCGCTCTTGCTGTTGCTGCAGGTTTTTTTCAGCGCCTGCCCGAATTCGGTCTCGGGATTGGCCTCGCCATATGCCTGGCCTTCCCTGCTGCCGACCTGCTGGACAGAAGTGGATATATACAGCTCGGCTTTCCGAAGCATCCTGAACAGACACTGATCGGCCATATCGCTCTGGTCTTTTCCACCACCCTGTTGTGCGGCTGGGCTATCCACCTCTACCACGGTATCGAGTGGCAACGCCTCCTCATTGCCACACTACTGGTTGGTATTGCTGCCTCTGCCACCAGGGCTTTGCTTCCGACCCATGCCATGCTGCCGCTGGCCACGCTCGGTATGGGTGTGACGTTGTGGCTACTATAGTGTTCGGACAGGATAAATTATGAGCTCAACCGATGTCGACAGACTGATTGAGATGGCACTGAACGAAGACGCCGTAACTAACGACCTTACCTCTGTCGCTACGATCGGAGATGAGCAAGAGGGTGTGGCATGCATCACTGCCAAGGCAACGGGCCTGCTCTCCGGTATTCCGCCTGCCAGAATGGTATTTGAACAGGTTGACCCGGCCATTAAACAGCGCTGGCTGGTTAGTGATGGCGACCGTGTTGATGAGGGTAGTCTGCTCTGTGAGCTTAAGGGCCCGGTACATTCACTGCTCGCAGCCGAGCGAACAGCCCTGAACTTTCTGCAGCATCTCTCAGGCATTGCCACTGCAACCGCGAGCTATGTCGAAGCACTCTCCGGTACCAATTGCCGGGTCGTTGATACCCGCAAAACCACGCCCGGCATGCGAAAACTGGAGAAGGCTGCAGTTGTTCATGGTGGTGGTGGCAATCATCGTATGGATCTTGAATCCGGCATGCTGATCAAAGAGAATCATATCGAAGCATGCGGCTCAATCACCGAGGCAGTCGGCAAATGTTATTCTCAGGGTGATCATATCTGGGTCGAGGTGTAGTGCGAAACCTTCGAGCAGCTGGAAGAGGCAATCCACGCCTGCCCCGACATGATTCTGCTCGATAACATGACACCGGATGAGGTGGCAAAGGCACGCGGGATAACACCCGGATCAATGCTGCTGGAGGCATCCGGAAATATCACATTGGAGAATGCCCGGGCCTATGCAGTAACAGGTGTTGACCGTATCGCCATCGGCGCCATCACCCACTCAGCCCCCATACTGGATCTCTCCATGCGTGTCACTCCGAAAAAAACGGGCAGAGCATGAATCCGAATCGGGACGCCATTCTGGCTCGCCTTGCCGGCAGCAGCTTACCGGTCTCAGGTGATGCGCTGGCACATGAACTGGGACTGAGCCGGGCAGCTGTCTGGAAACAT
>WSZY01000080.1 GCA_013139875.1 Mariprofundaceae bacterium
ATCGCTTTCTGTTTCAGCGCCTTGCCATAAATGAATGGATATCAAGTTGCCATCGAGCAGATGCACGCTTTATCCGGGCAGGCGGTATCGGAATGCAGGTCGCGGCAAAAGGCTGCATGGGCGAGCCTTTATTGGTTTCGCCGATAGGTGGCGATCAAAGTAGCCTGCTCAATAATGTGCCCCTGCATCGCCATCTACTCGCTGATGATCGCCAATCTCACCTGTTTTGTTGAGGAGACCGGCCGTAAACGCAGAGAGCTTGCGGAACTGCCGAAGGAAACGGGCCCTACAGCTTCAGAGGAAGATAAGCCCTCCTCATAACTGTTCTAACGAATGACCACTTTCGGCCAAGATCAATCGAGTCTGACCCCATTGATTTATGAGGACGTTACTCTTCCAGGTCAACGGGCTTTTTGGAAAATATTTTTCGGCCGGTAAACATGGCTGAAACCAAGCCGTTCTTTTCGCGCAGTTCGGTCACCACAATAGCTGCAATATGCAGCATCGCTGCTGCCAGGAGCACAAAGAAGGTATAGTAATGCGTCGTAATAAATGGTTTTCGAAAGGAGCGCATTTCCGCATATAATTCCTTATCGACAAACTCTTTCGAACCTGGGAGCAGTTGCGCCAGTTTTTCAACATCACCACCGGTAACCCAGTCGGCAAAAAATGCTCCGAACGGAGGCATGTATACGTCCGTGCCTGCCAGTACGATACCGGTTATCGCCATGACCAGCAGTACGGCAAACAGCAAACTCACCATAAGTCGTCCCATTGGATTGTGGCCCAGATAAGCAGGGGGATGGCCTGCTTTGACTCCACTTATATATTCACGAAGACGCTGAGAAAAACTCTCTCCCATTGGCAGGATGCCACTCCAGCGTGTAAAGCGGTTGCCAGCAGCAAATGCCATGATCAGCCGCCATATCAGGTTTAGGCAGAACAGATAGCCGATATACACGTGTATGGTTTTAAGCAGCACCTTGCCTTCACCGCTTACGCCGATCTCTTTGCCATACAGTATCACTGTGCCCACTGCAATCAGACCAATAATGGTGAGGACATTAATCCAGTGGAACCAGCGCACGCTGCTATCCCAGACAGAATACTCTTTAAGATTGTCAGATGTTTGAGTCATGATTACTCCTCATTGGTAAGATGCATCTTGCGAACCCGACCATCAGGTGCCACTTCGGTAAGTTGAATCTAGGTTATTTAATATTGCCTTGAACATGGGGGAGACCACCCCACTTGCAAATAGTGAGTGGGATCGAATTAATTTAACATGAAATTGTCCGTAAATATCTTCTTTGGATCGAAAGCGGACATTCGGTTTAAGGGTGGTTGGGGGCGTTCGGGGGAGAGCGTCACCCTTCGATGTGGTAAACACCCGTACCGGAGACCAGATCATGCAGCGCCTGACGATTGGGGGTCAGCATCATGCAGGCGAGGCTCACTGCCGGCAGGGCTGCGGCGATGATGAACAGCGGATGATCGGTGTAGTGGCCGAAGAGGTAGAGCAGTGTCATGGTCAGAGCCAGCCAGGTGACCATCAGTGCAAAAAAGCGGGCGGTTGCAGCGGTGAGGGTGATCGAATCACCAGAGTTGACCATGGCAACCCGCAGCTTCCACGGGCGCATACCCGTTGTGGCACCGGTTTTGTACCAGAACCCGGCAAAGTATCCGAAAGCCACAGCCATGAAGAGCAGCTGCTTGGCCCAGTCGGGGGTTGTGCCGACCTGCTGTTCAATAATGGAGACCGGAATAAACGCGATAAAGCCGATGCCGACCAGCAGGGCGACATCATAACTGGCGGCAAGAAGCCGGAGTATTATTCCTGCTCTTTGTGCTTTTGGACGCGCTGTCTCAGCCATGCTCCCCCCCAGCTAATGATGAATATACAGCAGAGTGCCATAACCACCGTGGCACCTGAAGGCCAGTCCCTGTGATAGGAAACCATCAGGCCGATGAGTGTGCCTGTGAGTGAAAAGATAACACTCAGGCTCCAGAGCCCTGCCAGTGAACGCCCCCAGAACCAGGCGCAGGCAGCAGGGAGTACAAGCAGGCCTGTGGTCAACACAATGCCTGCAAGCTTGACGCACATCACCACGGTCAGGCCGATTACGCCGTAAAGCAGCATGCGCATGGTCGGGACAGGCAGGCCCGCTGCTGCTGCGGTGGTTGGATCAAAGGCGATACTCCACCAGCCACGTGCAAGCAGAACCATGCTTCCGAGAATAAGTGCACCAACCAGCAACAGCCACTGCATTTCGGAGCTGGAGATGGTCAGGATATTGCCGAACAGCAGCCCGAACAGATCGACTTCGTAGCGGCTGGCTGTTGAGATCAGCACAACGCCGAGTGCCATGCTTCCGGCAAACAGCATGCCGATACCCGCATCATCTGTAATGCCCTGTTTTTTAGGGATGTTTGCCAACAACAGTGTGATCAACAGAGCCGTAACGGTTGCGGTCGGCAGCAGTGGCAGTGAGAGCGTGACGGCAAGGCCCAGCCCTGCCAGCGACGCATGCGAAACACCCACAGTGAGAAAAGAGAGGCGATGGGCCAGCACCATCACCGACATGGATGCGGTGACTACGGAGATAAGCAGGGCAGGTGGCAGACTCTCCTGCATCACGGGGCTTGCGAAGAACTGATTCAGCATCTCCATCACTGCTCTTCCTCTGTCGGGTGTGCGCAGCCGATGCAGCCGGCATCATGGGCGACAATATGGATGTGGTCGCCATACATGGCATGCCATATATCATCAGGGATCTGCTCTCCCTGCATGGCGTGGTAGTGAATCCGGCGATTGAGGCATGCGACGGAGTCGACATAGGCGGTAATGGCGGCAATATCGTGTTCCACCATGATGATAGTCATTCCCCGGTCGGAACAGAGCTGCCGGAGAAGTGCGTAGAGTTTGTCCTGGCGTTTGCTGTCCAGTGCAGCAGAAGGCTCATCCAGAAGCAGCAGGCCGGGTTGCCGAACCAGTGCGCGGGCAAGGCGGACACGTTGCCGCTGTCCACCGGAGAGATGGCGGAAATCACGCTCCGCCAGATCTGTCATTTCAACCTGTTCGAGTGCCCACATAATCTCGTCGCTGTTGTTACTGCGCTTCCATAGAGGGGCTGCATAACCGGTAGTCCCCATGGCAACAATATCACGAACACGAAGTGGCAGATGAGGATCGTGCTCATGCATCTGATTAAGGAAGCCGACCTTTTTAAGCAGCTTGCGGCGACTGAACTGATTTAATGGCTTGCCGAACAGCTCAACCTTTCCGGATGAGGGCTGGATCAATCCGGCAATGGCAGAGAGAAGTGTGCTCTTGCCCGCACCGTTGGGGCCGATGATCCCCATGAAGTGACCTGCCTCCAGTGACAGATTGATCTGATCGAGTACCGGTGACTTTTCCGGCCCGAAACTCAGATCTGATATGCGGAGAATTGGATTGCTCATCGTTCTGAAATCCGGGAGATATTCTTTTGCATCAGAGTTGCCCAGCTATCGCCGCATGAACCCAGTGCATCAAGGAGTATGATTTTTTTACTGTTGCTGTGTGAAGCGAGCCACTCCAGAGAGCGGTTGCTGTGTCGAACATCCCCGATCAGCACTGCATCGGGATGTTTTTCCAGCATTTTCAGTGCCTTCTCCAGATGGCGCGGCCCATGCTCATGGCCATGGCGCGGGGACTCCAGAACCGAGAGAACGGGGATGCCATAAGCATCAAACAGATGTCGCCACGATGGGTGCTGTATCATGACACCACCGCTTTGAAGGCTGGAGAGAGCTTTGCGGAGCTCGGATCTGATTTTATCCACATCATCCATGCTCCGTTTCAGATTCGCCTCGATCACTCCTCTCCTGTCGGGAAAAATAGCTATCAGTTGCCCGGCAATACGGGGCAGTGCTGCCAACAGGTTATCAGGGTTCAGCCAGGCGTGGTCCTGTTTGGGCCAGATATCGATTGCCGGCGTGTTGGCCGGGATCTGCATCCAGCCATGGTCATCTTTCGAACTTCTGACCAGAAGCCCGGCTCTGTTCAGTTTTTCAACCTGTCGTGGCGACAACTGAAAGTGGTGTGGATCGCCGCCCGGTGGCAGCAGGCATGAGATCGGCTCATCGTCTAACATCTGAACAACGGCGGCCAGTGGCGGGATGGTTGCGATGATTTCTGCAGCGTGCAGCGGCGGAATAAAAAAAAGTGAGAGGAGAAAAATGGTCAGACCTGTTTTTTTCTTGCAGGATAGAGGGGTTATGGTTAAAGATTTGCTGTTGAAGCTCACTTTTTTTGGAGGCTCTGCCGGAATGGTACCTGCTCTGTTGCATAATAATCGGGCCATAGCTGCGAATGCTAAGCGATACATGGATGCCCTACAATGCGGCAGAGATGGCGGGGCCGGCTGCTAATGCTATCTCCGGACTATTTTGATTTTCGATGGAGCTGGTACCGGCCCATTCTGAATCGTGGTGAAAACCCTACCGGTCGATGCCGTGTGGATGTCCGTCGCCTGCCTGTGCGGATACCGGGTGAGGATGCACGGGAGTATATCCCTTACGCGATACACCCTCAGCTCTCTCAAACATTCACACTCTCACTGCAGCGGCTGCAGGAGTATTCAGTTCGCTACATGATTAATGGTGAGAAGATTTCCGGTCATCAACTGCCTCAGATGGATGCTCTGTCGCGTTCAATGGGCATGCACCTGCGTAAGCGTTATCCGCACCTGCCACATACGCTGGTACACCACTGGTGCGGTGATGAAAAAGGAGCGCCTGCACTTTATCAGGTATGGCAGAATATGTGGAAGCAGTCCTGGAAACAGGATCAGGCGGATGTTGCACCGTGGGTTCCGGCAGTGAACGTGCTGATTCTGAAACTGATCCGCGAAGCCATTGGCAAGCTCCCCGGTGAGCATGCTGCACACAATGACCATGTGATGGTCTGCATGGTTGGCGGCCTCTATGACTGGGCTCTGAAAAACTTTTTAAAAGAGCATGTTGATGGCGCAGTCGAGGTGACGCGAATTGCGACCTATGAAGCGATGATGATTCCCGCCACACCGATCACCTTTCTTTACCGTCAGCCGAATGTTTCCATGCTGGCTGATGACCGTTTTGTAGCGATGGCCTATGGGCTGGAAGCGGATCTGATACCACGCTTGCGGGTATTGAGGGAGAAGGTCGGAAGCAAAAATGAGGCTGGAATTCTTGCGCTTCTGGCCAGAGAGAAAATGGGGGAGCACTTCCTTAAACGAAGCTGGGTACGCCTCTCTCTATGGGAGCTGGCTGAGAAGAGTGAGCAGGGTGTCTGGATGCAGTGGGTACTGGATGCCAAGAAGCTGGATCAGCTTCTGGCACATCCGGAAGGGCTTCCTGATGCAATCAGCAGGTTGCTGGAGTCCTACAGGGATCTCCCGATTGCAGCATGGCTGTTAAATCAGAAAAAAGGTGGCAGAGCCGCAAAAGATGCCGGAACACCGTGGCTCCAGGATGACCGGGTGTTGATGGCATTCCGGGTGTTTGAAGAGGATGTGAAAGTTGAGGTTGCCAGACGGAAGTTTGAGCAGTTGTGGCTGGATCAACGATCTTCACTGGGTGGAGCGGGCAAAGGTGCTGAGTCCAGTAAACTGCTGGAGGCGGCATACGATGAAGGCAAGCTGATTTATTTCCAACCGGATGCGGAACAGTCTCTTCATAGCGGAACATCTCTTTCAATGAAACAGGGTTGTCTGCGTATTGAGTGGTCGGATTATCTTGCTGCCATGTTGGCCCTGCATGGAGATAACCAGCTCTTTCTCGAGAAAACTTTTCTGCCGGGTGTTGTCACTCTGCTTGAAGACAGGGAGAATATTTTTCTTGATAACTGCTCTGCGATGGGCTGTCGTATCCGCGGGTCGGTTGCCGAGCTCACCCGGGCCGGTGTAGCGCTGCGTTCCCAGATGAGCAGTTGGTACAGGGATGTGGCCGAGGCTGATGGGGCGTTTCATCTACCCGCTATCTCCATGTGTATTACCCTGGTGGGGGACTGGGCATTTGCAAGTTATCAGAGAAAGGGGAAAGAGACTGTAGCATTTGCCTTTGGCCTTTCGGTTGCCCAGGCCGATGCCGGCATCTCCCGGGATTGCGGTGTTGGAAGGCTGATTGCCTACCGTGATGACAAGGCGGGACGGGAACCGCTGGGTGGTGTTCGCGTTGAGCAGATGGATAGCGGGACGGGGAAATCGGTTCAGGTACTCTACAATAACGGCTTTGCCCTGACAGCTTCAGCAGTGGGGGATTTGACAGCATCCATGCATCACAAGGCTTCAATCCGGGAGTTTAAACCGAATCAGCAGGATGCGGAGTCACTGCTCTCCGGCTATCGCTATTTCAGTAGCGGCTTTGAACTCATTGTTATCACTCCCAGGGGCGATGAAAGCAGCCCGATACTACTGGCCAAGGTTGGCACCCCCTGTCTTGCAGGTGTTGATACCGATCTTTACGAGTTGCTTGATAAAGATGCACAACCCGCGCAACTCATTCTTTCAGAAGGACTAAAACGTTGGGGCTGAGGCTCCATTTTCAACAGAAACGCCTGCTTGATGTCTAACGTTCCACTACTTGAAGATTGTCAGATGTGGCTTGATGGTTCGGATATTCCCGAACCTCTGCCTGCATCTGTTGCTGTGGGCTGGTCGGGTGGAGCGGATTCGACAGCACTGCTACTGGCCCTGGCCGGATCAGGATACGATGTTCAGGCGTGGCATGTTGATCATGGCTGGCATGAGAAATCAGCTGAAGAGAGCCTGCAACTGGCCCGGCAGGCAAAAGCATGGGGGATTCCATTTCATTCTGTCCGCCTGAATGATCCGCTTTCAGCCAATCGAGAGGCAGAAGCGAGAGAGGGGCGTTACCGGGCATTTTCAGTGTTGAGTCGGGAACAGGGGGTGTCATCGATCTGCCTGGCACACCATAGAGAGGATCAGGCGGAGACAGTCTTTATGCGACTACTGCAGGGCTCAGGTGTAGAGGGGTGTCAGGGCATGAGTCCGGTTCGTCAGCATGGTGATCTGAAAATTTTCCGGCCCTTCCTGCGCCTCTCACGTTC
>WSZY01000159.1 GCA_013139875.1 Mariprofundaceae bacterium
GATTACGACGACGAATAATTTCACGATTCGACGCCTTATTCTTTTTACGGGTCTTGTGACCTTTTGTTGGTACACCCCAAGGGGTTACAGGGTGACGGCCACCGGATGTACGGCCTTCACCACCACCATGAGGGTGGTCAACCGGGTTCATTGCCACACCACGAACGTTTGGACGAATGCCCAACCAGCGGGAGCGACCGGCCTTGCCAACCTTACGGTTAGAGTGATCAGCATTACCCATCACACCGATGCTTGCCATGCAGCGAATCTCCACACGGCGGAACTCACCGGATGGAAGCTTCAGGATAGCCATGACACCCTCTTTACCCATTAACTGGATACCAACACCGGCACTGCGAGCCATCTGCCCACCCTTGCCGGGTTTCATCTCAACATTGTGCAGCATCGTACCAACGCGAATGTTTGCCAGCGGCAAAGCATTCCCCGGACGAATCTCAGCATCCGACCCGGACATGACAACATCACCGGGACGAAGGCCCTGTGGAGCCAGGATATAACGTTTTTCGCCGTTGGAAAACACGAACAGCGCAATATGTGCCGTACGGTTAGGGTCATATTCGACGCGCGCAACTTTACCTTCAACGCCAAGATTGTCACGCTTAAAATCAACCATGCGATAGAGGCGTTTATGGCCGCCTCCACGGTGAGCCGATGTAATACGGCCATTGTTGTTACGACCACCGGACTTCTTCAGACCCTCAGTCAGGCTTTTCTCAGGAGCACCTTTGTAAAGCTCTGCATTCACAACAGCTACACGCCCGCGTGAACCGTTGGTCATTGGTTTCAATGCTTTCAATGCCATCGTTTATACCTCTTCTGCCACTTCAAGGGTCTGGCCTTCTGCCAGACGAATCATCGCCTTGCGGTAGCCCGGACGACGGCCCGTATGAGCACCACGACGCTTCTCTTTGCCTGGAACATTGATGACCTGAACCTTGGTGACATCAACCTCAAAAACAGCTTCAATCGCGGCCTTGATCTGCTGCTTGGTTGCATCACTCGCTACCCGGAATGTGTACTGATTGGAATCGCCTGAAGCGGCATGGCTCTTTTCAGTAATAATCGGCTGGCGCAGTGTGTTAAAATTTTCGTAATTCGCACTCATGCCAGGCTCTCCTCGATGTTTGCGACTGCCGCTTCGGTCATCACCAGGCGATCATACTTCAACAGATCGTGCAGGTTCAGCTGACCATTCAGGACAACCTTGGTATTCTGAACGTTACGACTGGAAAGCTGTACGGCACTGTTTGATTCAGCCAGAACGTAGAGACCTGATACCGGAGACAATATGTCTGCCACAGCAACAAAACTCTTGGTCTTTGGCTCAGCCAGCTCGAACTTATCAAGCACAATCAAACGACCTTCACGCAGGGCATCGGAAAGAACCAGACGAACTGCACGCTGACGCTCTTTCTTGTTAACACGCGATTTGAAACTACTGTCACCGTGCGGACCATGTGGAATTCCACCATGGCGAAGCTGGGTTGCACGGATTGAACCCTGACGGGCACGGCCAGTTCCTTTCTGCTTGAATGGCTTCCTGCCACCACCGGAAACTTCACCGCGTGACTTGGTCTTTGAATCACCGGAACGCTGTGCGCTGGCCAATGAAGTGTAAACACGGTGAACAAACCCTGCATCGGCTTCCAGGCCAAACACAGCAGCATTCAATTCGCGTGCGCCAACCTTCTTGTTGGACTGATCAACAATATCAATCTTAGCCATCTTTATGCTCCCTTCACGGCAGGACGCAGCTCAAGAAGGCCATTTTTGGACCCGGGAACAGCACCCTTAACCAGGATACGATTCTGCTCTTCATCGATACGAAGCACTTCAATGTTCTGAACAGTTACACGTTCAGCACCGTAGTGGCCTGGCATCTTCTTACCCGGGAATACACGACCGGGCCATTGGCACTGACCGGTTGAGCCCATCTGACGGTGTACTTTTTCAGCACCGTGAGTCGCACGGCCGCCTGCAAAGTTGTAACGCTTCATAACACCGGCAAAGCCGTGGCCCTTTGAAGTGCCGGCAACATCAAGCTTCTGGCCAACTTCAAACATGGTTGCGTTCAGTTCCTGACCAAGCTCGAACTCAGCATCAGTAGCCACACGAAATTCGCGCAGGCCACCCATGGCATCCTGACCCTGCTTGGCATAATGCCCCTGCATCGCACGGCTGGTGTGACGCTTTGCTGCACCATGACCAACCTGAATTGCATCATAGCCATCCTTCTCGGATGTACGACGTGCAATCACCTTGCACGGCTCAACATTCAATACGGTTACTGCTACAGCAGCACCGCGATCATCAAAGATCTGGGTCATGCCCGCTTTACGGGCGATCAATCCACTCATGACTTACTCCCGCTTATAGCTTGATCTCAACATCCACGCCGGATGGAAGATCAAGTTTCATCAGTGCATCCACAGTCTGTGGAGTCGGCTTATCGATATCCAGAAGACGCTTATGCGTACGGATTTCGAACTGCTCACGCGAATCTTTATATTTGTGTGGTGACTTGATCACACAAAATTTCCTGATACGGGTTGGGATCGGGATAGGACCACGAACCTCAGCACCTGTACGCTTAGCAGTTGCCACGATGTCTGCCGCACTCTTATCGAGAATACGATGATCGAATGCTTTCAGACGAATACGAATAGTTTGAGTAGCTGCCACAATCAGCCCCCCTTATTCTGTGATGCTGGTGACGACACCGGCACCAACAGTACGGCCACCTTCGCGAATCGCG
>WSZY01000110.1 GCA_013139875.1 Mariprofundaceae bacterium
CGTAGTGATCGGGTAAGGGGGAAGAGACGTGATTGATAAAATGATGAATACGCGCCTGTTCCAGTGGATTGATGAGCGCTCAGACCTTGGTGCTATTATTAAGAGCCAGCTGACCGAATATCCGGTACCGAAAAACCTTAACTATATGTGGAACTTTGGTTCTCTGGCCCTGCTGGTTCTGGTTCTCCAGATTCTAACCGGTATTTTTCTGGTGATGTACTATAAGCCATCAGCTGAACTGACCTATGGTGGCTACACTGTTGCTTTTGATTCCGTCGAGAGAATCATGCGTGATATCAATTTCGGCTGGCTGATCCGCTATATGCATGCAGTGGGTGCTTCTGCCTTCTTCGTGGTGGTCTATATGCATATCGGCCGCGGTCTCTACTATGGTTCATACAAGAATCCACGTGAACTGTTGTGGATCATTGGTGTTGTCATTCTGCTGATTATGCAGGGTGCGGCGTTCTTCGGCTATCTGCTTCCCTGGGGGCAGATGTCATTCTGGGGCGCAACCGTGATCACCAACCTGTTTGGTGCACTGCCGATTATCGGTGAATACCTGCAGCAACTGCTTCGTGGTGGCTTTGCTGTTGGTGACCCAACACTGAACCGCTTCTTCTCACTTCACTATCTCTTCCCGCTGCTGCTGGCAGCGATTGTGGGTGGCCATATTCATGCGCTGCATGTGGTTCATTCAAACAACCCTGATGGCATTGATATCGACCATGAGAAAGAGACCATTCCATTCCATCCCTATTACACGGTAAAAGATGCGTTCGGCGTAGGTGTATTCCTGCTGGGCTACTGCTACTTCGTATTCTTTAATCCTGAAGCATGGGGTTACTTTATTGAGGTCGATAACTTTGTGCCTGCAAACAACCTGCAGACACCTGCACATATCGCACCGGTATGGTATCTGACCCCGTGGTATACGATTCTGCGTACGTTCGAGAACAAACTGGTGGGTGTAATAATGATGGGCGCATCGCTTGCAGTTCTCTTTGTCCTGCCGTTCCTGGATCGGTCAAAGGTGCGTTCAGCCCGTTATCGTCCGGTCTATCGTCAGATGGTAATCCTCTTCTTCATCTCTGTGATTGTGCTGGGTTACTGTGGCCACTCCGCACCAACAGCGACGTTGGGGGTTGTAGGTACGATTGCGACATCCGTCTACTTCGGTTTCTTCCTGCTGCTGCCATTTGTGCACAAGTTTGAGAAGACCAAACCGCTACCGGGGGGAGAGTAAGATGAAGGGAATCGTGATGAAAACTACTCGTCTCTCTCTGATTGCCTGCTTGCTGCTACTGCTGGCTCCGGCCATGGCTTCGGCATCCGGTGGTGGCGTTGCACTCAAGCATGTAGAGATCGATTTTAAAAAAGAGACGCTTCGTAAAGGTCTGGGTGTTTTTACTGATGTCTGCATGGGTTGCCATGCGGCCAAGTATATCACTTACCGTAATCTGATGGACTACCCTGAACTGGGACTGTCACGTATAGAGGTGGATGAGCTGCGCGGTGATAAGGCGTTGATGTCGGGGCTTATAACTGAGCTTTCTCCGGAAGATGGGGCAGAGTCATACGGCAAGGTTCCACCTGATCTTTCCGTGATCGCACGTGCGCGTCGTGGTGGCGGGGATTATCTTTATTCGATCCTGACCGGTTATGAAGCAGATCCAGCCGGTAAAGTGGAAGATGGTAGCTACAATTTATATTTTCCGGGCAATCGCACTGCGATGCCTGATCCGCTGGCGTGGATGGGCCATGATGAAAGTGAAACTGCAGACCTTGAAGAGCAGGCACGCACTGTCTCATCATTTCTGGTCTTCATTGGTGATCCACATCAGCTGGAGCGTAAACGCATTGGCTATTGGGTGATGGGCTTCCTGTTTCTGCTGACGCTTGTCCTATACCTGCTCAAGAAAGAGGTCTGGAAAGACGTTAAGAAACACTGATTGGCCTCTGTTTGATTAAAAAAGCCCGCCATTTGGCGGGCTTTTTTGGTTCTAATCACGGCCTCGGAGCATCCTTCCCCCAGCCTTTTACCGTTCCGAAAAAGCGTGGTTTTGCTTTACTTACTGGCTCATAGGTTCTCCAGCCACCCCTCCATGGGTGGTGAACAGGTTTTAAGGAGCCTCTTAATCCATACACGGATGTATGGCGGCCGAATCATATGAGGCCGTGAGCGAAGGCGGACATGCGCCGCCGAAGCGTTACAAGCAAAAGGCAGGAAGCCTTTTGCGGATGCTTCAACCTTGACCTTTATGGCCTCCTGCTTACACTCAGGCAACCCTGAACAGGGGTGTTTTTCAATAGTTTCGAGCCGTTTTGTGACTTCAGGGAGCCCATCCGAGCATGCGTGAATTTGATAAGATCAAGCGCCTTCCTCCTTATGTTTTTGCTGTTGTTAACCAACTGAAGATGGAGCTGCGTCATGCCGGCCACGATATTATTGACCTTGGCATGGGCAACCCTGATCAACCGACGCCCCAACACATTGTCGATAAGCTCTGTGAGGCGGCTCAGGATGGGCGTAACCACCGTTATTCAGTGTCAAAGGGTATTCCCGGCCTGCGCAGAGCCATCTGTGCATGGTACAAAAAGAAATTTGGTGTTGATCTTGATCCCGAGACGGAAGCCATTGTGACTATCGGCTCCAAAGAGGGGCTGGCACATCTGGCTGTGGCGATCACATCACCGGGTGACCTGATTCTTACACCCAACCCTGCCTATCCAATTCATCCGTACGGATTCATTATTGCAGGGGCTGATATCCGTCACCTGCCGATGGGCCCGAATATCGACTACTTTGAAGAGGTGGAGAAGGCGGTGAAAGATGCATGGCCGAAGCCGAAGGTGCTGGTGGTCAACTTTCCCTCTAATCCAACGGCTGAAGTGGTGGATCTTGATTTCTATGTGCGGCTGGTAGCCTTTGCCAAAGAGCATGATCTGATTGTGATCTCTGATATCGCCTATGCCGAGATCACTTTTGATGATTACGTCTGTCCATCCATTATGCAGGTGCCCGGCGCAAAGGATGTGGCTGTTGAGTTTTATTCGCTCTCCAAGACCTATAATATGCCGGGTTGGCGTATAGGTTTCATGGTGGGTAACCGGGAAATTGTTGCGGCTCTGGCCAAGATTAAATCCTATCTGGATTATGGAACTTTCCAGCCACTGCAGATCGCTGCCTGCACGGCACTTAACGGCCCTCAGGAGTGCGTGAATGAGATTCGTACCATGTATCAGTCACGGCGCGATGTTCTGATTGATGGCATGCATAAGATGGGCTGGATGGCTGAGAGCCCGAAAGCCTCCATGTTTGTCTGGGCTGAGATTCCGGATGAGTTTAAATCGATGGGTTCACTGGAGTTCTCAAAGAGAATGCTGAAAGAGGGTGGTGTGGCTGTGTCACCGGGCATCGGTTTTGGAGCCTATGGTGATGAGTATGTACGCATCGCACTGATTGAGAATGAGCATCGTACACGCCAGGCGGTGCGCGGTATGCGACAGTTCCTTAACGCGGGGAGTTGATTGATACGGTTTCGGGCTTCCTGCCCTAAACCTGGAACGCATCCCGAAAAACGCGGTTTTCAGGATGCTCACTAAAGCCACCCAAGGTGAATTGCGCTTGCGCAAGAGAGGGTGTCCTGGGGTGCGTCCATGTGCGGAAGGGTGTTTCATGCCCAGCTCCCACAGGAGGTGGGGCGAGCGACAAAAAGGCAGGAAAGCCGTTTGGACGGCTGTAAGCCGACCGTAGGTCGAGGGTCATGGAAAACCCGAGTCAATGCATGAGCTCGTAAGTGGAGCAAAACCGCATTTTTGCGTAACGATTTAAGGCGAAGGGCAGGAGCCCGTAGCCGGATGGAAAGAACGGAGAAACAGATGAGTGAAATTCGAGTAGGTATTTTGGGACTGGGTACAATCGGAGTCGGGGCAGCCCGTATTCTGATTGAGCAGCAGGAGTTGATCACCCGTCGC
>WSZY01000029.1 GCA_013139875.1 Mariprofundaceae bacterium
ATCAAGAAGCATGACTGCCACATCGGCCAGCCTGAACGCCTGTACCGCTTTTACTCTGGCAACAAATTCAATAACGTCAGAGATACGGCCATGTTTACGCTGGCCTGCTGTATCTACAAGGCGGATAACACCATCATTGTAGGGAAGGTCACTATCGATAGCATCACGTGTGGTTCCGGCGATCGGGCTCACCACCATGCGTTCCCGTTCAAGCCATGCGTTGATCAGTGTGGACTTGCCGACATTGGGACGGCCAATCACTGTGATGCTGGCAATCAGGTCGGCCGGGCTCTCCTCTTCCTGAGCAGGCATGGCTTCATTAATCCGGACAATGGCAGTCGTCAGCTGCTCAAGCAGCTCTTTCACACCCTGCCCGTGTGCTGCCGAAACGGGGTGTGGCTCACCCAGACCCAGAGCATAGAAATCCATAGCCAGATCGGGATTTTCAGCCTTGTTTACCACCAGAACTACAGGCAGCGCATCACGCCTGAGTCTCTCTGCAATAGTTTGATCAACAGGGGTACACCCGGCACGTCCATCAACCGCAAACATCACCATATCAGCGACACTCAGCGCCGCTTCTACCTGAATCTCGATCGCATCCTGCATGTCACCATGTTGGGTCTCACCAATTCCGCCTGTGTCCACAAGCACAACCTGATGCTCACCGAGCAGGCATTCCGTTTCGAGACGGTCAACGGTTACGCCCGGCCTGTCACCTACAATAGCTTTACGTTTGCCAACCAGTCGGTTGAACAGTGTTGATTTCCCCACATTCGGACGTCCGACAATGGCAACAACAGGAACTCTTTTACTCATAAAATCAGGTAGATGGTGTTAGCGAACCAGGGTAAGAACACCCAACCCGGATCGAACCAGTATACCGGCAGGTGTGACAGTTGGTGCACGTTCTATGCGGCCACCAAATGCAATCCTGCCGAGTTTTTCCCCGTCACGACCTACACGCAGCACAAACCCGCGATCATCTGCCAGCCATAACGAATCCTTCCAGAGAACCGGGCCCAGAAGCTCTCCATCAGTAAGCTTCTGCTTCCACCGGGTGGCTCCCGTTGCCAGATCAATCGATACAAATTCACCGGACGCAGTGGCGACGTAAAGATGACCATGATCAACGAGTGGTGCTGACTTAATCGAAATCTCTTTTGCAAATAGCTGTCTACCATCACGGGCAGAGAGAATCAGCAAATCACCCTGATAAAAGCCGATAAGAATGGCAGCTTCGAACCTTTCGATACCGATATATCCCTGCTTCAACATAACAGGGGCGGCAAGCGGCGCACGAAGCTCACTCAATACCGGTGCATCCGTGCTCAACAACAGCTGTCTGCGCCAGAGAAGGTCTCCAGTGTCAACTTTCAGAGCAACAGCATCACCATTGGTGAGTACAGCGTAAAGAGTAGCATCTACAACCAGTGGTGATGCCGTCAGGTAGATACCCAGGCCTCCACCGGAACCTGCATAACTCCACTGCTTTTCCCCATCCATAGAGAAACGGTAGATACGATTATCCGATGTCTGAACCAGAAACCCATCCTGCAACAGCACAGGCTGTGAAAAGAATGGAGATGAGAGCTGATGACGCCATAGAATCGAACCCTCTATCGGATCAATGCCATAGATCCGGCCCCCGACATCACCTACGACTACGGTACCATTCGACAGAGCCAGAGCGCCGGAATCAGATGGTTCATCAATCGCAATCCGATGCAACTCACTGCCACTGAAATCATAGACACGGGCTCGTGCATCTCTTCCTGCGATAACGATTCTTCCGTCGGAGCCGGTAACAACGGCAGGTTGACTGAAGCCTACAGGATCACCCGGTTTACGCTGATCCACATCAACCGACCAGACCTTCTCAATGGCTCCGGAATCCTGCCAGATTCCACTGCCATCAGAGAGGCTTGTACAGCACGATAGCGTCACTACCAGGAGCAGGAGCCCCAGCCGTCTTGTCAGATCACGGGTCATCAGCTCGCAGCGCCCAGGTCAGTGATCATGCCTTCAATTCTGGACTTGAGAAAAGCATCGTTTGAATTTGCATCAAGTGCTTTTTTCAAATGCATCACCTTTTCTGCCGCATCACTTGCAGCCTCGGCCATCAGGTAGTGACGCAGCTGTTCATACTGCTTACCGACCGGCTCAGAGAGCAGGCCTTTGGCTTCATCAACTCTCGCGGTTGAAAGATACCACTCTGCAAGATCAAGGCGTGCCTGCCATGCCAGCTCAGCGGCCGAGTTACCACCATAAATCAGAGCCTTCAGATGCATCTCCCTGTCTCCCAGCTTGGCCAGATAGAGATGCGCCAGTGAACCATAGCCGGTATCACCATAATCCTTGATTACCAGCTCCAGCATGGCTCTCTTATCATCATCATTGGAGCTTACCAGTGCCTGATGATAGAGCGTTGCTGCTGAATTCTTCTGTGATTTTCCATGTTCAATCCAGAGGCTTGTACCAACCAGTGCCATCAACACGGCCACAACTCCCGCCATCAGCATCTGGCGATTATTTTGTGCCCAGTCGGCTAACTGAGCTGTATGCATATCGCGCTTCAGCTCTTCCATTTCAGCAGCAAATGCCGAATCGTTCTCCTGCTCAGGAATTGCAGGCTCATTTTTCGATCTCTTGGTTGTATCGTTCACAGTATCTTCCTCAATGAATTTCATTTGCGGTGTTCCGGCAGCTCTCTGCCCGCGACCCGTGGAAGGGTCACCAAAACCGACGTCTGTCGTCTGCTCTTGTAAACAGAGCCAAAACCGCACTTTTGGCTCTGTATCTCCCTGAACAGAAGAGAAAGTCCGGTTCAGGTAGAAAATCTAAAAGGTGTTGCACGCTAAGGTTGTACCCGCCTCTGTCAATCCGGCAGCGTATCAGTGACCACTTTCCTCTCAAAAATAATGGTTAAAACACTCTGCACAAGTGCAGCCATCGGGATAGCAATGAAAACACCGAGCACACCCCAGAGGCTTCCAAAAACAAGCACCGCAACAATAATAGCGATAGGATGAAGATTGACCATTTCAGAAAATATCCATGGCACAATAATATTGGCATCAACGATCTGAATCAGTGTGTAAGCCAACATTCCATAAAACATCATCTCTGACCATCCCCACTGGAACAGAGAGAGCATAACCACGGGGATGGTAACAACCGCAGCTCCGAGAAAAGGAACCCATACCGAGATGCCGGTCAGGGTTCCAAGCAACAACGCATAGTCATGCCCCATCACTTCGTAAGCCAGCCACATCGCCAGGCCGACAACAACTGACTCCCATACTTTTCCACGAATATAGTTACCAATCTGAATATCCACTTCACTCCAGACTCTTTGCAGAAGGGAGCGCTCCTGTGGCAGAAAACGTTGGGCCCACTGAACAATATCGCCCTTATCCTTCAGCAGAAAAAAGACCAGTACAGGAACCAGAACAGCATAAACAAGCAGGGTAATCATCCCGGGGATAGAGGCGATGGAGAAAGAGAGAAGTCTTCCGCTCCATTCCTGAATCTGGCTGGCTGCGGATGCCAGCATCTGCTGCAGATAGTCGGGATTCACCCAGCTTGCATAGTTGGCATGCAGTGTCTGCAGTGACTCTCTCAAAAACTCCACAAACTGCGGCACCTGAGCAATCAGGCCTCCGACCTGATCGGTCAGAAGCGGAAGAATGGCCAACAGTGCAAACAGCACCAGCAGCAGGGCTCCGCTGACAACCAGCATAATGGCCACAATATGGGGAATCCGGCAACGCTTCAGAAGCTCAACAATGTCATCAAGCACATAAGCCAGGGCAATAGCCACCACCAGTGGGGCAAGCACATCGCCAAACAGCAAAAGCAGTGCGAAGATGGCAAAGAGTGACGCCAGAAGCATCACCAGTTGCTGGTCGGCCATCCGACCCTGAAACCATGTCAGGATTTTTTGCACGAACCCCTCTTCTCTCCACCCAGCATCACCAGTATCACCGATGCGATAGCAGCCAGCAGATGAAGTGCGGCACTAACACCATGCAGGGTACCAAACTGAATCCTTCTGACATCATCATCAGCAAGCTGATCAATCGGGCCTATCTGAGCTTTGATCTCAGCCAGTTGCGGGAAGAGGACAAATTCATTCAGAGCCAGAAAAAGTGCTACCACTATCAGCAGACTCCAGTTCAGACGCCCGAGACCTTTGATACGCACCCAGAACCCTGCAACAGCTGCCGCGAGAATAAGCGTACCGGTATTAACCAGATGGAACAGCTCTCCGGCCAGATTTCCCGCCTCAGCAGACGTTGCCAGTTTCGCAAACAGAAGCGGTGTCACCACGTAACCGGATACGACGATAAGCCCCAGCATCATTGCCAGCGCAAGACGAACCACAGCGACACGAACACACTCAATTTTCATGGATAACCTCTAACAACACCTGAAAGTCACCTCTCCACCCATGGATGGGTGGCAGCTGACAAAAAGGCAGGAAAGCCGTTTGGACGGCTAAAAGCCGCCCGCAAGGTGAATCGAGCCTGCGAGAGAGAAGGTGCCCTGGGGTGAAGGGCGAGGGCTAAGATGGCCCGAGTCAACATCGTGAAGCTGTAAGCGTAGCAAGACCACGCAAGGTGAATGCCGCGAGATGCGGCAGAGAGAGTGCCCTGGGGTGCTCTTGCGAAGCGATTAGAGGTCAAGGCATGGAAACCTTGACCGCATCTAACAAAATTATTGATAAACAATTCCCTGAATCTCGTACTCACGCTCACCACCCGGTGCATGCACAACAGCGTCATCCCCCTCTTCTTTACCGATAAGGGCCCGTGCGATCGGAGATGTTACTGAGATCTTTCCGGATTCAATATCGGCCTCATCCTCACCCACAATCTGGTAAGTCACCTCTTTTTCGCTTTCGCAATCAATCATGGTGACGGTTGCCCCGAAGACAATCCGCTCACTGTTGATCGTTGCAGGGTTAATCACCTGTGCACGGGCCAGCCTGTCTTCCATGTTTTTAATCCTCGACTCATTCATCCCCTGATCCTCTTTAGCCGCATGGTACTCGGCATTTTCGGAGAGATCGCCGTGTGCACGTGCCTCTTCAATATTGGCAATAATTTTATGCCGCTTCTCGCCTTTCATATAGGCCAGCTCTTTACGCAGAGCTTCTGAACCCTGTTTTGTCATCGGCACTCGTTCCATTTTATGTTCCACCCTTATGATATTCCTGAATACTTTTAACAGCCGTAACATCCGAATGGCCGGCTATCGCCTGTGCAGCAGCAAGCCCGCCAGCCATGGTTGTATAATAGGCAATGCCGCGATCCAGTGCCGCCTGACGAATCGACTTCGAATCCTTGATGGCCTGCTCGCCTTCAGTGGTGTTGATAATCAAATCCACTTCATCACTAAGCAGCCGGTCGACAATATGGGGGCGAACACCATCAATCACCTTCGCAACCTTCTCTGCCTCCACACCCGCATCGGCCAGAGCCTTGTGCGTACCACTGGTCGCCAACAGTTCAAACCCGGTATCGGCAAGCAGACGGCCAATCTGAACCGCATCACTCTTATCACCTTTACGAACCGAAATAAATGCACGTCCTGACTCCGGCAGTTGTACACCAGCACCCAGCTGTGCTTTGGAGAAAGCCGCACTGAAACAGCCGGCGATACCCATCACTTCACCCGTGGATTTCATTTCCGGACTCAGCAACGGGTCCACACCACGGAATTTCACAAACGGGAACACAGCCTCTTTCACGGCCCGGAAATTCTGCGGCTGAGGAATTTCACTGATGCCCTGCTCATCGAGAGACTGGCCGGCCATGATTCTTGCCGCGATTTTGGCCAGCGGTTTGCCGGTTG
>WSZY01000041.1 GCA_013139875.1 Mariprofundaceae bacterium
CAGTGAAAGAAGCTGCACAGGATGGCAAGGCCAGCAGGGCGATTGAGCATTTTGTCGCCAGAGAGCTGAGTTTAGCCAAATCCTCGGTTTCTGTCACATCCGGTCATGCGTCACGTTCCAAGCGCCTCTTTATTGATGGCGATGTGGAGATTCTCCTCCGCAAACTTCAGGGCTGGCTGGAATCGTGTAAGGAAGTCTGAGACAGGGTTTCCTCTTTTCATTCAGGGCAATCCCCATCATCATTCGGGGTTATATTGATTGAAGCTGAATAAAGCCATCCTTGGTCTTTTTCAGCACCGGAAAGAGAAAAACGTGGTTTTCCTTTCCTCACAAAATCAGGCAGTTTTACCGCTCTGATTTTGGTTGCCCATCCGTGGGCGCCACAGGCTGTCTGAGACAGCCAGTCGTTATCCAGGAGTGATCACAGGTGTCAGATCGTTACGAACCGCAGAAAATAGAGAAAAAGTGGCAGGCAAAATGGGATGAGGCCGGGGTTGACCTGCCTTCAGAAGACCCGTCTGATGCCCGGAAATCCTACTACTGCCTGGAGATGTTCCCCTATCCATCCGGCAATCTGCACATGGGTCATGTGCGTAACTACTGCCTCGGTGATGTGATAGCCCGCTACAAGAGAATGAATGGTTTCAATGTGCTGCACCCGATTGGCTGGGATGCATTCGGCCTTCCAGCTGAGAATGCAGCGATCAAACACAAGCGTCCACCGGCTGAGTGGACCTATCACAATATTGACCAGATGCGTGGTCAGTTGAAGCAGCTCGGTCTCTCTTATGACTGGAGCCGTGAGTTTGCTACCTGCCAGCCCGAATATTACCGCTGGGAGCAGTGGATGTTTATCAAGCTGGTAGAGAAAGGGCTGGCCTACCGTAAAGAGGCTGAAGTGAACTGGTGTCAGCCCTGCCATACCGTGCTTGCCAATGAGCAGGTGGTGGAGGGCGCATGCTGGCGCTGTGACACCCCGGTTGAGCGTAAGAATCTTGCCCAGTGGTTCATCAGGATTACCGACTATGCCGAGGAGCTTCTGAACGACCTGGACAAGCTGTCCGGCTGGCCCGAGAAGGTGATCGGTATGCAGCGCAACTGGATCGGCCGCTCGACCGGTACGGAAGTCTCTTTCGGTGTTGAAGGCAGCGAAGAAGTTTTAGACATCTTCACTACCCGTCCCGACACATTGATGGGTGTCACCTACATGGCAGTGGCGGCAGGCCATCCGCTGGCGAAGAGGGCTGCGAAATCCAATTCTGAACTGGCGAAGTTCCTGGAGGAGTGCTCACACATCTCTACCAAAGAGGCCGATGTGGCGCTGATGGAGAAGAAGGGGATGGATACCGGTTTCAAGGCTCTACATCCGATTACGGGAGAAACGGTTCCGATCTGGGTCGCCAACTTTGTATTGATGAGCTATGGCACCGGCGCGGTGATGAGTGTGCCTGCGCATGACGAGCGTGATCATGAATTTGCCCACAAATATGGTATTGCAATCAAGCAGGTGATCAAGCCTGTGGATAGTGAGTGGAACATTCAGGCAGCCGCTTTTATTGAGGCGGGCGTACTGATCAACTCTGCACAATTCGATGGTCTCGGTTCAATCGATGCAAAGGTGGCTATTACTGAATTTCTGACAAGCGCGGGTAAAGGTGAAGAACGGGTTCAATACCGGCTTCGTGACTGGCTGGTTTCACGCCAGCGCTACTGGGGTGCACCAATCCCGGCCATCCACTGCGATGGATGCGGTATTGTTATGGTGCCGGAAGATCAGCTGCCGGTGGTTCTTCCCGAGCACCTGCAGCCAACCGGTGGCGCATCACCACTGACCGAGTGCGAAGAGTTTGTGCATGTAGATTGCCCCAAGTGTGGTAAGGCAGCCAGACGTGAAACCGATACCTTTGATACTTTCATGGAATCATCCTGGTATATGAACAGGTATACCTCACCACACTCTGATGATGCGATGGTGGATGCGGCTGCGATGAAGCAGTGGGCACCGGTAGATCAGTATGTCGGTGGCGTGGAACATGCCGTGTTGCATCTGCTCTATGCCCGCTTCTATCATAAGCTGATGCGTGATGCCGGACTGTTTACATCTGAAGAGGGCGGTGATGAGCCGTTCAGAAACCTGCTGACACAGGGGATGGTGCTCAAAGATGGTGCCAAGATGTCCAAGTCCAAGGGTAATACGGTTGACCCGAATTCCATCATTGAGAAGTACGGTGCTGATACTGCACGCCTGTTTACCCTGTTTGCTGCACCACCGGAGAAAGATCTGGAGTGGAGTGATGCCGGAGTTGATGGCGCAAGCCGCTTTCTGAAACGCGTCTGGCGACTGATGGAGAGTGCCGACATCAAGCCTGCCGGTGAGGACGATGCGGCTGCAGTCAAAGCACTGCGCCTGACGATCCACACCACCATCGGGCGCGTGACCCACGCCTTTGAACAGGGCTATGCCTTTAATGTTGCCATTGCTGCTTTGATGGAGATGACCAATGCACTGAGTGCCTTTGAGCCGAAGGGTGAGAAAGGGGTTGCCGTTGTGCGTGAGGGGCTGGAGGCACTGGCTGCCATGCTGGTGCCTTTTGTGCCCCACTTTGCCTGCGAGCTCGGTGAGCGCATGGGTATGGAGAAGATGGCCGTAGTTGCTGACTGGCCTGCTGTGGATGAGTCCGCACTGGTTCAGGATGAGATTACGCTGGCAGTTCAGATTCAGGGCAAGAGGCGTGGTGAGATCACCGTGCCAAAAGATGCGGATCAGGATGCTGTGATGGCAGCTGCAGAATCAGATGCATCGATTGCCAAATGGCTGGATGGGATGCAGATCGTGAAGGTGATTTTTGTTCCCGGGCGTCTACTGAATATTGTGGTAAAACCGGCATGATGTTCCGTACTCTGTTTGTTGCGACTTCCCTGATGCTGGCCTCATGCGGTTATCATCTGGTGGGTCACGGCGATGGTACGAGCGTGATCCCTGCCGATGTAAAGACAGTCTCCCTGCAGGCCACCAATGCAACAGCAGAAACCCTGATGCCTGAGTTGAAACGCCATTTCTTAACAAAGAGCGACAGAGGTTATGAGCTGCTGGATGTAGACAAGGCTCAGGATTCAGAGGTGCATGCAGATGTCCGTCTTGAACAGGCATCCGAGCGGTTTGTGCCGATCGCCTATGATGCAACAGGTGTGGCAATCCAGTACCGCCTGATCATCTCCGGGAATATTCGTATCTACAGGAGTGGCAAACTGCTCTGGGAGAGCGGGGCGATCTCTGAATCCGGCGATGTATTTGTAACCGGTGGCCCGGCCGGTGTTGAGGCTTCGCGTAGCAGGATTCAACGTGATCTTCGAAAGCAGTGGGCAGCACGTGCATGGAACCGTCTGAGCTCTGGCTTCTGACTGGTGTTTTCGATTAGCGGCCTGAAGCAGTGAAGTGCTCACCGGCAAAGCTGCTGCAGAGCAGTGCTTCGGCCTACTATCTCTTTGGAGAAGATTTTGATGCCATTTTCGAGGCTGCCGAGGCCCTGCTTCAGGAAGGCGATACCGATATAACCCGTTTGCGGGTTGATTGCTCCGAACTGGCCAGGGTAGAGACTGAAAGCCGCAATCAGGGCCTCTTCGGTTCCTCCATATGTTATGCGCTGATTCGTAATGCTGAGAGTGCCACCCCCAAACAGGGCGATCATCTACTGGCGATGGTGAGCCAGGCCAGAGAAGAGAACCGGCTTATTATCTGTGCACCGGGTATCTCCTGGAAAAAAGCGCTGCACAAAAAGCTTCAGGCAGAACCCAACCTGGTACAGTGTGAATTCAACATTCCTACACCTGCTGTGTTCGGGCAGTGGCTCACCGAAGAGCTCGGCAGACATCAACTGAACATATGTGATGAGGCGATTCAGATGATGGGTGAACGGTTGCACGGTATGCGGGCGGCAGCTCGCCAGCTGATTGAGCGCCTGAAACTCTATGATGGTGGTGAGGGCAAGAGGATCGGCATGGAGATTGTTGGCGACCTGCTCGGTGAGCGGAGTCCTGAGGATATTGAGGCCTACTGCCATGCTGTTGCTTTACGGGATACCGCTGCACTGGTGCTGTTAAGAAGGCTGGTGAATGAGCAGCAGGTCTCCGAGGTTCAGGTGTTAAGCTGGCTTGGTACACGAATGAACCAGCTGTTGATGTATCGCTGGTATGAGTCGCAGCGTGAACGCAATTCGCTGCAGAAAGCACGCCTGTTTGGCGATGCCCGCAGACGCGTGCCTCAGGAGTCAAAGCGGTGGAAGGGGAGCGAGCTCTCCTATGCGCTAAGGCGTATGGTGCAGGCTGAGAAGCTTATCAAAGGAGCCTCAGTGGAGGCCAAGCTGGTGGTGCTGGAGCGGATGACGATGGATCTTTTGCAAAGGAACCCTACTGCGTGAGTGATCTCGAGAATCAACCTGATTGGCTTAATTTTGAACGTGAACATGTTTGGCATCCTTACGCTTCCATGAAAAATCCGATGCCGGTCTACCCTGTAAAATCAGCCTCCGGTGTGACACTTACCTTTGAAGATGGCAGAGAGGTGATTGATGGCATGGCTTCATGGTGGTGTGCCATCCACGGCTACAATGTACCCGAACTGAACAGTGCCGTTGAGTCACAACTCTCCAAAATGGCCCATGTGATGTTTGGCGGGTTGACCCATGAACCGGCAGCAGGGCTGGCCGAGAAACTGTTATCCATCGCACCAGCCGGAATGGAGCACGTTTTCTTTTCCGATTCCGGTTCGGTATCAGTGGAGGTGGCGATCAAGATGGCACTGCAGTACTGGCAGGCACAGGGAAAAAATGAGAGGCGGAGACTGCTGACCATCCGTTCCGGTTATCATGGTGACACATTCGGTGCGATGAGTGTTTGTGACCCTGATGCCGGCATGCACCATCTTTTTACGGGTATGTTGGCTCAGCAGCTGTTTGCCGATGCACCGACTCTGGCCAGTGATGATGCGTGGAACGAATCACAAGCTGTCTCACAAATGGCCTCCATCAAATCAAGAATCAAAACGCATCATCATGAGTTGGCCGCAGTGATTCTTGAGCCGATTGTGCAGGGAGCGGGTGGTATGCGCTTTTATGCACCGGAGTTTCTGCGTCAGGTGCGGGCGTTGTGTGATGAATATGAGCTGCTGTTAATCCTTGATGAGATTGCCACCGGCTTTGGACGAACGGGAACCATGTTTGCCTGTGAACATGCCGGAATTGAACCGGATATCATGTGTGTGGGTAAAGCACTGACCGGTGGCTATATGACACTTGCCGCAACACTATGCTCTTCCAAAGTGAGTGATGGCATTCATGCCGATTTTGAGGATAACAAACGTTCCGGTGTGCTCATGCACGGGCCGACATTCATGGCCAATCCACTGGCCTGTTCAGTGGCGATAGCCAGTATTGATCTGCTGCTAAGCTCGCCCTGGCAGCAGCGTGTCCGGAGCATCGAACAGCAACTGGAAAAAGAGCTGGCCCCATGCCGTGAGATGGCAGGAGTGACGGATGTCCGCGTCAAAGGCGCAATCGGTGTGGTTGAGATGAAAGAGCCGGTAGATGTTGCAGCGGTTCAGTCTCAGCTGGTTGAGCAGGGAGTATGGCTTCGACCCTTTGGCAAACTGATCTATACCATGCCACCGTATGTAATCACTGCGCAGCAACTCTCCAGAGTCACTTCGGCGATGTGTGAGGTAGTAACCTCCTCTTCCAGCCACACATAATATTTCCCGTAACCATTTAATTTCACACGGTTTTAGATAGATGTATAATCAGCGCTCCCCTTTTTGAGGGATTTTCCTAACAGCAGTGATGATAGATAATCAGCTTTTTTAAACGGGATAAGGAGCAGCAAATGATAAGCATGGTGATATCTTCTCTGGCTGTTGTTGAGTAAAAAAATGCCACAGCTGATGATTCATAACAGGGAAAAAGAGTGGGAGATTGAACTCGGCAGATGCACGAGAATAGGCCGGGTGCTGGAGAACGATATCTGCCTGCAGGATGTCAATATCTCCAGGCATCACGCTGAAATTATCTCTACCGACGGGGGCTATCTCTTCAAGGATATGGGCAGTAGCAACGGCTCATATGTAAAAGATGTGCGCGTCACCGAAAGGCCTCTGGGCAATGGCGATATAGTACGGGTTGGAAAGACAACGCTGACCTTCATTGAGGATATCACAGATACAACACCGGCCGGACTGGTTCGCATTGCCAGCAATCCGATATCCGACCGTGCCATTCAGGATCGCATGGAGGTTGGCGTGGAGAGTGCTTTCACCCCGGCCCATCTGATCGCTGATGATATGGATTGGCGTGAGGATTACGAGAAGCTGCGGCTGGGTAACGAACTGCTGCAGCATGTCGGGCTGCAACGTGATCTGGGTGAGACCCTGAATAGTATTGCGGGCAAACTACTCAAAATTTTTCCGGCCGACCGATGTGCCATTCTTCTGCT
>WSZY01000048.1 GCA_013139875.1 Mariprofundaceae bacterium
CCTCGCCCTCACCCTTTTTCCGCTCATCAGCCAGTACCGGAACAAGTGCAACGGTCAGCGTCCCCTCGGCAAACATACGGCGGAAAAAGTTTGGCAGCTTGAAGGCGACAAAAAAGGCATCTGCAAGTGGTCCGGCACCAAGCACACGAGCCAGCAGCACATCGCGGATAAAACCCAAAACGCGGGAGAGCATGGTCCAGCCGCCTACGGTAGAGGCGGCACCAAGCACACTTTGCTGTGCATCTTCATTGTCACTGTTTGACTTAGCAGCTCTATTGCCCATAATTCGCGACCCTTTTTGTAAACCTCTGCAACGGTTGATTAGCCAAGCGTGCAGAGGCGTGAGAAAGAATGCAATGATAGCTTAAATGCATTGCAAATTTTATTGGAATCGACCAAAGGCGGTGATTTTTTAAATGCCAGGTATCAAACTTAGTCCGGATGAGCCTATCGAATTGGCTCTGAAACGCTTCCGCAAACAGGTAGAGCGCGGCGGTGTGATCAGTGAGTGCCGTCGTCGTGAAGCCTATGAGAAACCTTCTATCGCTGCGAAGCGTAAAGAGGCAGCAGCTCGTAAGCGTCTGATGAAGCGTCTGCGCCGCATACGTTCTCGTGAAAATCGCGAATATTAGAGCCTGTTTGTTCTGAATGATGTAAAATGCCGGGCCTCTGTGTCCGGCATTTTTGTTTTGAATTGATAGACAGTGATCCGGAGCATCCTGCCCGGACCATCGACGCAAAAGATAAAACGTGGTTTTTCTTTTGCTTACAAAATGATCGGCTTCTTCGATCATTTTGGCAGGCCACCCCTGGCCGGCGCAGAGGATGTAACAGACTAAACTTCAGAGGTTGGCAAATGTTAACAGAGCAAATTACAGATGAGATGAAACAGGCGATGAAGGCTGGAGACAAGCTCAGACTGGGTGCTATCCGAATGTTGCGTGCTGCATTGAAAGACAAGGAGATTGAGCTGGGCAGCGCGTTGAGTGAAGAGGATGTGATTGCTGTCGTTGGCAGGATGATCAAACAGCGAAAGGATGCAGCAAACCAGTACAGTGAGGCCGGCCGTGATGATCTGGCAGCCAAAGAGCTGGAAGAGGTTCGTGTGTATGAGGCCTATATGCCCGCACAACTCTCCGGGGAAGAGGTCAGAGTGATTGTTTGCGAGGCTGTTGCAAGCAGTGGTGCCGAGGGCATGCGTGATATGGGCAAGGTGATGGGAGTCATTCGTCCGAAGCTACAGGGGAAAGCTGATATGGGGATGGTTTCCGCACTTGTGAAACAGCAGCTTCAGGGTTGATCGGCGTACTTGCGTAATCACCGTTTAGCAACTTAAATAGCGGAATCATGGCTCAATTCTCCCCTGCATTTCTGGATGAGGTACTGGCACGTACAGACCTGGCTGAAGTTATTGGCCGGCATGTAGAGCTGAAGCGTTCAGGGTCCAATCTGATGGGGCTCTGCCCTTTCCATCATGAAAAGAGCCCCTCTTTTTCGGTTTCACCCGATAAACAGCTCTACTACTGCTTCGGCTGCGGCAAAGGTGGCGGTGCATTTCAGTTTCTGATGGAGCACGATGGCTACGCCTTTCCTGAAGCAGTGGAATATCTGGCAGAGAAGGCAGGAATTGAGATTCCCAGACAGGCGGCATCTGATCCCGGTGAAACAGAACGGCGTAAGAGGGCTTTTGAGCTGCTCTCCAAGGTGGCGGATGTGTTTGTCAGGCAGCTTGCCGGCGAAAAAGGGAAAGTTGCCCGCGAATACCTTGAGTATCGTAAATTGCCGGAAGCAATCATCCGGGACTACAAGCTCGGCTATGCCCCCGCCGGTTATGGTTTTATGGAGCACTGTTTTGGTTCTGATTCCAGAATCTCGGCACAACTGGAGTCGATCGGGCTGCTTTTTAAAGGGGATCGTGGCTATGTCGACAGGTTTCGTGACCGCTTGATCTTCCCTATTCGCGACAGGCGGGGAAAAACCGTTGGCTTCGGGGGCAGGATTCTGGGTGATGAGAAGAGTGCGAAGTATCTCAATTCACCGGAGACACCATTTTTTCATAAGTCCGATCTACTCTACGGGCTTGCTGAGCATCGTGAAGAGATTCGTAAGCGTAAGCTGCTGCTGGTGGTTGAGGGTTATATGGATGTGCTGGCGCTGGCAGCTCATGGCCTGCCAATCGGGCTTGCACCGCTCGGAACGGCGATTGGTGAGCGGCAGATTCTGGAGATTCTCCGGCTGCATGATGGACCTGTGTTCTGTTTTGATGGCGACAGAGCAGGCAGGCAGGCTGCCTGGCGTGCACTGTAGCGGATGCTACCGATTCTGAAGGCGGAGCATTCACCCAGATTTCTCTATCTGCCGGATGGTGAAGACCCTGACTCGCTGGTTGCCAAAGAGGGGAGTGAGGCTTTCAGCAGACGTATTGAGAGTGAGGCGCGCCCGGTGATGGAGACATGGCTGCAGGGGTTAAGAAACATTGCCGGTCAGGGGAGTGATGGCGATGCCCGCATGGCAAAAAAAGCCGATGCGATGCTGAAGACCATGACAGATCATTTTCTGGCCGATGCATGGCGGAAAGAGGCCAATCAGAAAACAGGCGTTCCGATTTCGAAAAAGTTTATTAAAAGTGATGCCGGAACTGTTCATTTAAAGGCGGAGAGGCTGAGTGCGGAAGAGAAATTTGTTGCCGGATTGCTTCAGAATCCTGCCCGTTTTGCTGCTCTAAGCGAAGAGGATTCAGGGGTTTTTCTTGACACCAACCCGGTAAATGGGATATACACCCGAGCCTTTTTCCTTATCCAGGATAGTAGAAGTGGTGAAATCAGTTCTGCCGAGCTCATGAAGAGGCTGGCGGATAGTGATGATCCAACTTTGGCATTATGGAGTAATGCTCCGGACATTGAAGATGAAGAGTTTTCCAAGCTGCTGGCAACAGTGCGTGCAAATGCAATTCGCCGCAGGTTGAAGGGTGGTATTGGCTTGCAGGAAGCGGTGGAGCTTCAGCGCAGGCTGCATGAATTGGATGGACAACGTAGAGGTAATGAATGACACAATCAAAAATTGATCCGTTCCGTGTGAAAGAGCTCGGCTCACTGATGGCCAAAGGTAAAGAGGCCGGGTACATCACCTATGATGAGCTTAACAAACATCTGCCTGAAGGGCTGGTTTCAGCAGATAATGTAGAGCAGATCATTAACCTGTTTACGGAGATGGGTGTTGAGGTTGTCGACCCTGAACGTGCGCCGACCGGTGCCTACGCCATGCGTAAGGATCGTCTGCGTAAAGAGGACTCTGCCCTGCGTGCTGACACTACAACGCTGGGGACAGTCATCCGGATTGATGACCCGGTACGTATGTATTTGCGTGAGATGGGGACAGTTGAGCTGTTGACCCGTGAGGGTGAAATTGAGATTGCCCGCCGGATCGAAGAGGGGCGTTTGCAGGTTCATGAGTCGATCTGCCTCTGCCCTGCCACATTCAGAGAGATCATGCTGCTGGGTGAGCGTGTTATCCAGATTCGAGATGAGGCGATTGAACTTGAGTTGGAAGATGGCCCGAATTTCCGCGATATTCTCGATATTGATGATAAGGTCGTAAATGCTGCAGCGATTGCCGAGTATGAGAATCGTCTCAACAAGAGTGATGACGATGATGATGAGCCGACAGATACAGAGAAGCTCGATCCGGATCAGCTCTCTGCTGCTATTAAGGCGCGTACAGCTACGCCGGATGGTACGCCGATGGAAGAGACCATCATCACCAAAGAGGAGCAGCTTGAAGAGGCACTGATCCACTTTGATGCTGCTAAAGCGCTTCATGATGAGTTCATCAAACTGAAGAAACGTTCTAATAAGCGGCCGAGTGATGAGAAGCTTGCTGCGCAGACCCAGAAAGTGCTCGACGCCATGTTGATGGAGCTGGTATCCATTCCATTCTCAACCAAACAGATTGATGCGCTGGTTCAGCGCTTTAAGAATGCTGTTGAGCGGGTTCGCAAATATGAGCGGGCCATTCGTGATTTTGCTCTGGGCGCCAAGATGCCGCGTAAACTCTTCATCGAGACATTCCTGCCGAACGAGACCAATGAACGTTGGGTCGACAGCCTGTTAAAGGAGCATGGCGACAAGCCGTGGGCGGAGGCCTTAGAACAGCGTGCCAGTAAGATTCGTGAAAATCAGCGTCGTCTGAAACGTGTTGAGCAAGAGAGCGAGATGGGTGTGGAAGAGCTGAAGACCGTAGCGCGTAAGCTGACTATGGGTGAGGCTAAGGCACGTCAGGCCAAGCGTGAGATGATTGAGGCAAACCTGCGTCTGGTGATCTCTATTGCCAAAAAATATACCAATCGCGGGCTTGGCTTCCTTGATCTGATTCAGGAAGGAAATATTGGCCTGATGAAAGCGGTTGATAAGTTTGAGTGGCGTCGCGGTTATAAGTTTTCAACTTATGCAACATGGTGGATCCGTCAGGCGATTACCCGTTCCATTGCCGATCAGGCACGCACGATCCGTATTCCGGTTCACATGATTGAGACCATCAATAAAATGATGCGTGTCTCCCGCCAGATTGCTCAGGAAATCGGTCGCGAGCCGAGTCCGGAAGAGCTGGCTGAACACCTGGAGATGCCGGTCGAAAAAGTTGAGCAGATTCTTGAAGTGGCTAAGGAGCCGGTCTCTCTGGAGACACCAATCGGTGATGACGAGGACTCCCAGCTTGGAGATTTTGTTGAAGATGATAAGGCCGAAAACCCACTGGATGGTGCAGTGAGTGAGGCATTGCGTGAAGCAACGCTTGAAGTGCTGGATAATCTGACGCCTCGTGAAGAGAAGGTGCTTCGTATGCGTTTTGGTATCGGCATGAATACTGACCACACGCTGGAAGAGGTTGGCAAACAGTTCGGCGTAACACGTGAGCGTATTCGTCAGATTGAGGCAAAAGCCCTGCGTAAGCTTCGTCACCCTTCACGCTCCCAGAAGCTGAAGACCTTTGCAGACTCTCCGGATGCACCGCCTGTTATATAACAGCGAAAGGGGTCGCTGAAGAGCGGCCCTTTTTTTATCGGATGATCGGATTCCGGGGTGGGGCTATCCTGCCGTCAGATTAATGCGTACATCCTTATTGTGCACGCTTCATCCCCACAGGAAGTGGGGCGGCCGAATATCATGAGGTCGTAAGCGCAGGCGGACAAATCAGCAGGACAGCTGATTTGGAGGGGCTTTAGACCACCCAAAGGTGAGAGGCCATGGATGGACTCGAATCACATGTGCCGCCGGAGTGATAGGAGTAATAAGCAGGGACGCTTATTGCGTATGATTCAAACAAAAAAGCCCGCCAGAGGCGGGCCTTTTAACTTCTACAGATAAAAATTCTGCTTAGAAGCGGCGCTCACGGGGCTTGGCCTCATTCACACGCAGATTGCGTCCATCAAGTTCCGCGCCGTCAAGCGCTTCAATGGCAGCATTGCCCTCGTCATCACTGGACATCTCAACAAAACCGAAGCCACGGCTACGATCTGTCTCACGATCCACGACTACTTTTGCACTGGTTACGTCACCGAACTCTGCGAAAACTTCGCTCAGTCCATGGTCATCGGTGTTAAAAGAAAGATTTCCAACATAAATATTCATACTAAATTATCCTCAACAATATAAAAATTCAAATCCATCGGATTCGGACTTCGCCCAGGATGGCGGTCATAAACCCGTGGAAAAAATCAATGGATAAAATCATCGGGAAAAACATGCACAACTGACAAAATCGCCGCCACTCTAGGTAA
>WSZY01000119.1 GCA_013139875.1 Mariprofundaceae bacterium
CAGCCTTCAGATTGAAACGATCACGTGCATACAGGCCCCAGGGAAGGCTGACCATCCAGTCAAGATAGTTTCGGGTTACCCCATACTCCGGCGAAGAGGGATCAAGCATCCCCAGCTTCTCCATCTCTTCCTCAAACACCCCCTGAGCCTCTTCACTGAACGTAAGTCTGGAGGCAAGCTTCTTCAGCTTCTCTATCTCCTGCTCCTGAGGATCGGTATTCAGCCCCAGTTCACGTTTGATCTCATGCAACTGCTCATTAAGGAAGAATTTTCTCTGCTGCTCCGAAACGCGCTCCTGAATATTTTCACGAATACGCGTCTGTGTCTTGCTCACGCTAAGTTCACGATTCAGAAGGGTAATCACCTTCTTCATCCGCTCAAAAATCGGATAGGTCTCCAGTACGTCCTGAAGTTCAGTACGATCTGCCGTTGTCAGTCCGGCCGCGAAATCAGCCAGTCTTGCCGGCTCATCGGTACTGAATCGGGACGAAAAGAAGCGCAGCTCCTCTTCATAGAGCGGGTTATGCTTGAGCAGCTCTTTAATGGTATTGATAATCGCAACGGTATAGGCGCGCATCTCAACATTATCTTCATAGTCTGTAGCGTGGAAATACTCCACCCGTGCACTGAGTGCGACAGTGCCCTCCAGCCACTCCTTCACCCGGAAACGCTCCAGACACTCCACGACCAGATGCAGCCCGTGCCCGTTAATCTCAACCGCCTTGACCACTCTGGCGATAACACCCACCCCGTAGAAATTTTTCGGTTCAAGCGGGCCATCTTCATCGCGAACAAGAATCAGCCCGACATGGTTCTGACCAAGATCCACAAGCTTGTGGACAGCCTGCTTCATCTCCTCGCCCTCATAGACCAGAGGAACGATCAGGCCGGGAAAGAGGGGCCGGTTAGAGAGAGGAAAGATGCGCAGATGCGGAGGCCATGACTCACTCGCCCGGATCAGCGAGGCGCCACTGTGATCCTCATCCGTAATCTCTACATCAATAATTTCCGGTTCATGTATCTTGTCATTCATAATGCTTATGTAGGTAATCATAGCAGTTCTTTCAATGGCTGATGAGTGAAAAAACCGATTTTCACCATTTTTTAACCTTCATGCCCTTGAATTCCGGGCAGTGGAGCCCCACATTTATGTGGAATTCCATATTTCAATCAACACAGAGAAGGAGTCTCTCTATATGCGTTCATTTAAAGGCATCGGCCTGCTGATTATTACCAACATTCTGATCATGTTCACGCTGATCATTACGGGTACGGTTCTGATTAATTTTGTACTACCGCAGTTCGGTATTGATCTGCGCGGCTCGCTTGCAACCCAGGACTTTGCCTGGTCACTCGTCTTCGGATTTGGTGGTGCCTTTATCTCGCTCTTTATGTCCAAATGGCTGGCAAAACGTGGCATGAAGATGCAACAGGTCACCACGCCATCCACACCCAAAGAGAAGCTGGTGTTTGAGACTGTTCAGCAGTTGGCGGAACGTGAAGGCATTAAAATGCCGGAGGTCTGGGTCTACTGGGATGATACCCCGAATGCCTTTGCCACCGGCCCGACCCGTAACAATGCCATGGTCGCCGTCTCATCAGGGCTGGCTATGAGCATGAATGACAACGAGTTAAAGGCCGTGCTGGCACATGAAATGGGTCATGTTTCCAATGGTGATATGCTGGCTACTACTCTTTTACAGGGGCTAATGAATACCTTTGTCTACTTCGTAGCTCGCATGCTTGCCCGTCCGATCATGGAACGTAACTACTGGATGGGCTTTGCCGTCTATATGGTGCTGCAATTCGTACTCTCTATTCTCGCCATGATCCCGATCTGCTGGTTCTCACGCAGGCGTGAATTCCGTGCTGATGCCTATGCTGCCGACGTGCTGGGTGCAGAGCACATGATCCGTGCCCTGCAGAAGCTGGAGACGCTGACACAGCAAAACGCAGTCCAGCATCAGGGTGAACACCATGAGGAAGATGCACTGGCAACCATGAAGATTTATGGTGGTTTCTCCGGCCTGTTTGCCACCCATCCACCGATTGAGACACGTATAGCTGCGCTCAGGAACAACCAGGACTAAGAGACTATTCCCTACCACCAAGGCACAAAGACACAAAAAGCCAAACAGCCGGTTTTCTTTGAGTCTTTGTGCCTTTGTGGTTAATTCTACCAATTTGGACGCTGTCACAAATAGCAGCTATCATAGCTTTCTATGAGCAATCATCAGACAGCCGCGATTCTCGTTATCGGTAATGAAGTTCTCTCCGGACGAACCCGCGAAGCCAATGCATATCTGGCTGCACAAAAGCTGTTTGATCGAGGTTGCAAGCTGGGTGAAATTGCAGTCGTCCCCGATGTTCAGGATGCCATTGTTGTAACACTGAACAGATTACGAGATCAGTTTGATGCGGTGATTACCAGCGGCGGCATCGGCCCGACACATGATGACATCACCATGGATTCAATAGCGAAGGCCTTCGGCGTAGAGCTCATTGAACATAAATATATTCTGCAGGTGATGACAGAGCGTTTCGGTAAAGAGGGCATGAATGATGGCCGTCGCCGCATGACCCGGGTTCCGGCAGGGGCCCACCTGATTCGCTGCGAAAAGACCATTGCCCCCGGTGCTAAAATTGAAAATGTCTATGTGCTCGCAGGTGTCCCCTACATCTTTGAATCACAACTTGATTCCATCCTGCCCGAGTTCGGCGATGGCGAGCGCCCATTTATCCGTCATGAAGTTGATGTGGCACTGCCCGAAAGCACCTTTGCCAAAGAGCTTGAGTTGATTCAGGACAGATTTCAGGAAGTTGAAATCGGTTCCTACCCCAGAATGTGCGGTAACAAGCCATGTGGAAAAATCTGTCTGAGCAGCAAAAATGAAACCGCGCTAAAACAGGCCATTAAATCTGTCGAAGCTATGCTGGAAAACATTGGACACTAAAGAGAGTCAGCCTTGTTCAACGGATTTACGGGCAATAAGAGAAGCACTAACGTAGAAACAGCTGATTCCGGTCTATTCCGTCTGCTCAACCTCAATGATTGGCAGATGCCCCGATCTGCTTCGTGGCAACACCTTCTCCACAGCCACCTCATCACAATTGGAAAACTTCTCGCAGTGGATACAGACCGTCCAGATCTTATGCGGCAGGGTCTCTTTCTGAACAGCAGCATAATCCAGTTGCCCGAAAAAGTTTTCCACATAGGTCAGAGCAAACACCCTCTCCAGACCAAGCTCTGTCGCAACCCTTTCACAACCATCAACCAGAAGCCTGCCAATGCCCATGCCCTGATGTGAATCACTCACCACCAGCGAGCGAATCTCGGCCAGATTGGATTGATAGACATGAAGTGCAGCCAGACCTGCAAGCCTTCCGTCATATTCAGCAACAACAAACTCCTGAAGATGCTCAAAAAGATCATCGTGACTGCGCGGCAGAACAATTTTCTTCTCTGAATAAGGGAGCAGCAGTGCATGCATGGCATCCACATCATCCGCCTCGGCCATTCTGATCCGAATACGGTGAGACATCAGGCAGCCACCTCTTTTGGCGAGGCCTCACTGCCACGTTTCAGCATCTGCTGAGCATGCTGAAGGCTCTCTTCATTGGCTCCGCCCAGCATGCGTGCGATCTCTTCCTGCCGTTTGTTGGCAGCAACCCTATCCAGCCGGGTCAGTGTACGTTCACCCTCCTGACCTTTACGAATACATACCTGATGATCCGCACAGGCTGCCACCTGCGGCAGATGCGAGACCACCAGCAGTTGCCGCTCCTGACCCATCGCAGCGAGCAGCTCTCCCACACACCATGCCGTCTCACCGCCAATGCCGACATCCACTTCATCAAATACGGCAATTTGAGGTGCATTGACCAGAGCACCGCACCCTTTAAGCGCCAATACAAAGCGGGAGAGTTCACCACCGGATGCAATTGATGCCAGTGGCCTGAATGGCTCGCCCGGATTGCTCGATGCCACAAACTGCAGTTTGTCCCATCCGGAAGCATTCCAGCCGCCACTCTCCAGGCCTGAATCCTTTTGCTGGCTGACCTCAACCTGAATCTTCATGCCTGCAAGGCCGAGACGATCCAGAAATGGCCTGAGCTCCTTCGCCAGTTTTTTCCCCTCTCTGCTTCGCTCAATGCTGATCTCTTCCGCACACTTCCGAAATGCCACTTCTGCCGCATCACAATCTGCACGCAGTTTCTCTTCATCCCACCCTGCCGTATCCAGATGTGACAGCTTCTCTTCCCACGACTGCATCAACTCTATCAGCCCTGCCTCATCGACCCCGTGCCGCCGCATCGCTTCATGCAGGCTCATCAATCGCTCTTCCACAGCCTGCAATTCCGCCTGATCAAAGGAGCTGTCCAACGCATCACGCAATAGCGGTTCAACCTCGCTCATCAATGCATCCATCTGCGCCAGCAACGATGAAGCCTCGCCCAAAGAGCTGTGGTATTCAGCAACCGGCTCCACTGCATGGCTCGCCTTCGCCATCAGGTTCCGGGCACTGCTGTCACCCTCATCAAGCAGGGCAAGCGAATCTGCCGCAGCCTGCTGAATCTGTGAGGCATGCCGCCCTGCCTCCACCTGTTCTGTGAGTTGATCAACGATCCCCTCTTCAATATCAAGCCCCTGCAAACGCTGCAACTCACTGCGCATCCATGCTTCCTGCTGTTCGGTATCATTCTGATCATGTTTTAGAGAACTTAGTGCATGTTCTGCCTGCTTAAGCACTTCGTGGGCCCTGACCATTTTCTCCGACAGCTCTTTTGGAAGCCGGGCATCAATGATCTGACGCTGAAAGTCCGGGTGCAGAAGTGCCTGATGTTCATGCTGCCCATGCAGATCCAGACAAATTTCCCCTATCTGTTGCAAAATTCTGGCAGGTGTTGGCGTACCATTTACATAGGCTCTGGAACGGCCATCGGCGGTAATCGTTCGTTTGAGAAAAAGCTGCTCCTCAATATCAATATCCTGCTCGGCAAGCAGAGCCATGAGCCGTGCATCATCTGATTCGACCACTGCAGAAATTTCGGTCTTTTCAGCCCCGTGCCGAACCCAGTCACTGCTGGCCCGGGCACCGAAAACGGCCCCCAGCGCGTCGACCAGAATGGATTTCCCCGCACCTGTTTCACCGGTAAATACCGTCATCCCGGCAGAGAGCTGAAGTGAGACCTCATCAATCAGTGCAAATTGTCGAACCCTGAATTCTGTAAGCATTCGCGCTGGATTATCCTTCGTGCCCGGCCCAGTGGAGTTTACTACGCAATGTTTCATAGTAGTGGCGCTCCGGCAGATAAAGCAGGGTGATGTAACCCGCTTTCTCAACGCAGATACGGTCCCCGGCCTGAAGCTCCATATGCTCCTGACCATCCAGATTCAGTGCAGCCATTTTCGGACTCTCAATCAGGGTCAACTCAATAGCATCATCTGCGGGTACTACAATCGGCCTGTTGGAGAGGATATGGGGGCAGATTTGTGCCACGCAAATGGCATTAACGTCCGGGTGCACAATCGGGCCGCCTGCTGACAATGCATAGGCTGTTGACCCGGCAGGTGTTGCCAGTACCAGACCATCGGCTCTCAGACGAAACACAAACTGGTCCCGTACACTCATCTCAAATTCGATCATCCTCGGATGTTCATTTCGCTGCAGTACCACATCATTCATGGCAAACCCGGAGTTGAGCTTCTCATCACCACGCCAGCTCTCTGCCTTAAGGCCGAAGTGGCGTCTGGTCTTGATATTACCGGCAAACACCTCTTCAACTACGTCAAACATACTTCCCACCGGTGTGTCTGTAAGAAAGCCAAGCCGACCCAGGTTAATGCCAAGAATCGGTGTGTCGTGCCCGATAAACCTGCGGCCGACCGTCAGCAGCGTGCCGTCACCACCCAGCACAATCATCAGCTCCACTTCTGTCGGCATCTTCTCAAGCGGCAGTGATTGTTCGGCGCAGCAATCAAGGCTCTTCTCATCGGTGAAGACAGTACAACCCCGCTGTTTCAGCCAGTCACACAGCTCTGCTGCCAGTGCCAGTGCCCGGTCATCATCGGGCTTGATGGTAATGCCGACTCGTTTCACTTATTTCGCTCCCACCGATATTTCAGGCTCAATATGACACTGAAAACACTGTTGCGTCTTGGTATGCCGTTTGGGTTGCGGGTGAATTCCGTCTGCGCTGTGGCATGCCATGCAGGCAGCAATTGTTTTCAGCGCGGCTGCCTGCTGATGGGTTGCATCATTTGGCGTAGGCTTCGTGGTCCTCTCCCCAGACATCGTCAAAAAAATAACTACCGCTGCAACAAACGCCAGAAAAAAAGCATCACGCTTTCCGGGTTTCCAGCCCCTGTTTTCAGGGCTGTTCTCTGGGCCATTCTCTGAAGCGGACATTCACACCTCTCAATATTTGAATCGTTATACCCTAATCGGCATTTATATTACAAGTCCATAACTGGAAATCCATATGCTCCGCAGTTTAGTTTTCATCAAGGCACTGCTAGATTTCGGGTGGTGAAAATCATACTCACCCAATACATCTAAAAGGATATATAACATGAATGTAGATCAACATCTGAAAGTTGCACAGTGGCATATTGAACAGGCGCGTATGCATGCAACGAGCCAGCATAGCTGTGGTTGCCCCGTAAATGAACATTATCAGAACATCATTAATGAAGTGGAAGCAGGTAAAATTGAAGAAGAGCAGGCCTGCTCGGTCTGAAACGCCGCCTGGAAAGCGGCTTTTTACATTTTAAAGGGTCGGGAAAAGCCATAACCTATATTTAAGTTCTAACTATACCCTAGTAAAGTAATCGGATATTGTTCGCATCGTATATTAAGTCAATGGGGCATGAATCTGTCACCCCGCAGGAGATAAAAGATAATGAAAATTTTTACAGACCATCGCTGGACTATTGGTGCCGGGGTTATTCTTGCCCTGCTCATTGCCTCCATCGGCATCATAACCAATAGCCACTATGCCGGCTTCGATATCGACACGCTTGTGCGCTTTGCTCACATCCTTACAGGTATCACATGGATTGGCCTGCTCTATTACTTCAACTTTGTTCAGGTTCCATCTCTGGGTGGCGTCACTGCTGAAACCAAAGCGGACATCTTCAAAGAGGGCAGCATTGTCCGTCGTGCTCTCTGGTGGTTCCGCTGGGGCGCGATGTTCACCCTGATCTTCGGCCTGGTCCTGTACGGCAACCTGACAGGAGCCGATGGATGGGATATCCGCATTGGTGCCGCCTTCGGTATCATTATGTGGTTCAATGTATGGTTTATCATCTGGCCAAACCAGAAGAAAGTCATTGGTATTACTGAAGCAACTGCTGATGAGAAGGCTGCGGCTGGCAAGAAGGCACTGATGGCTTCCCGCCTCAACACGCTGCTCTCCATTCCAATGTTGCTGTTGATGGTCTCCAGCGCACATTTTCGCTTCTTCGGCTGATTTAACCCGGCGTCTGAACGTTCAAAGAGCGGCTACCTGTTTGCGCAGGAGCCGCTCTTTTTGTTTCTGTACTTTCATTTACACCTCTCTAAACGTACCTTTTCGGGATGAGTCTACCTAAAGCCCTACTTCTTGATCGTGATGGTGTGATCAACTTTGATTCGCCTGACTATATTCTTACGCCTGAACAGTGGGAGGCGATCCCCGGCAGCCTTGAGGCGATTGCAAAACTTCATGACGCAGGCATTCCTGTTGCCATCTGCAGTAACCAGTCCGGCCTTGGTCGCGGCATGATGAATGAAGAACTCTTCCGTGCCATTCATGCCAAGATGCTGCTCGCTATTGAAGAAGCTGGCGGGATGCTTACCCACGCCGCCTACTGCCCACACGCTCCGGAAGAGAAATGCAGCTGCCGCAAACCGCTTCCCGGCCTGATCCTTGAGGCGCTGGACGCGCTGCATGTAAAGGCGGGCGATGCCCTGATGATTGGTGACTCCACCCGCGATATTGAAGCAGCCCATGCTGCGGGTGTTAAGTCGATACTGGTACAGACCGGCTACGGTAATGCCGAGATGATCCTGCAAAAATCACTGGTCATTAACCCGGAAATTAAAGCCTATAATGATCTGGCCAGTGCTGTAGATGTGCTGCTGGAAGGGAACAGATAAATGCTGTTTGTTCGCTCCGCCCTGTTCAACCTCTGCTTTTTTATTCTCACCCCGATCTGCTCGACCCTGATTCTGCTTTTCCGGCCATTCGGATTCCACGCTGCATGGTTCTGGGCAAGGATATGGTCGAAAACCACGCTGTGGCTGGCACATATCATCTGCGGCATTCATGTTGAGATTGAAGGCAGGGAACATTTTCCCGATGCGCCGTGCGTGGTGATGGCCAAACATCAGTCGGCACTGGAAACCATTGCCATGCCGGCGCTTATTCCGTCCTATGTGTGGATTCTGAAACGTGAACTCTTCTACATTCCTTTCTTCGGCTGGGCACTTGCCGTAATGGGTGCCATCGCCATTCGCCGTGGCAACCCGAAAGAGGCCATCAAGCAGGTGCTGCGACAGGGCAGTAATTTCCTGAAAAACGGCCGCTGGGTAGCAATTTTTCCGGAGGGAACGCGCTCAGCAGTTGGCACAACCGGCATCTATCAACCGGGGGGCATCGCACTAGCGCAAAAGGCGG
>WSZY01000223.1 GCA_013139875.1 Mariprofundaceae bacterium
CACCTGGTCTATGACGACGCCGGCTTTGCCACCATGGCCCATGCGGGGTGAGGTGATACATTTTCAGGTGACGGTTCCTGAAGGACTTCGTACACACGATGTGCTGGAGCTTGTTGCTGAAAAGACCGGGAGCAGCCTGAAAGGTTGGCGCCTGGCACTTGAAGATCTGCTGCCAGACCAGGAGTGGGAGGGCAAACTGTTGCCTGAGACCTATAGCTACTCAAAACCGGTTGTTCCAATTGCTCTGCTTGAGCAGATGATCACTGCACAGAGGAGAGTGATTGCTTCACTGACCACCAATCAACTGGATGCCGAAAGATTACGGATTATCGCCTCCATTATTGAAAAAGAGACGGGCCTGGATGCTGAGCGAGCACTGGTCTCTGCAGCGATACGAAACAGGATAGAGAGGGGTATGCCACTGCAGATGGACCCGACGGTTATCTATGGTATCTGGAGAAAAAGCGGCTCATTTTCAGGTAATATCAGAAGAAAAGATCTGGCTGATGACACACCCTGGAACAGCTACACAAGAAGAGGGCTTCCCCCAACACCGATATGCAATCCCGGCGCAGCAAGCCTTCGGGCTGCGGCAGCACCCGCAGATGTTTCCTATCTCTATTTTGTTGCCGATGGTACGGGTGGTCATGCCTTTGCCTCCACGCATGAGGAACATCAGGCAAACGTGAAAGAATGGATCAGAATTGAACGTCAGCAAAATCGACAGCGCAGTGTCGGGAAGTGATATTGCATGGGTCGTGATGTGGTAATCGTTGAAGTTTTATTGCCTCAGGCAGAGGCTGTTCTGCTTCAAAGCCTTTTGCAGGGTGAGGATGGTCTGGCAACCATTCGTTGCCTGGACCCTGAGAAAAAGAGGCAGCAGTTCTGGACAACAGCGGAGCAGTTGGATGATCTTTATCAGTGGCTGGATTCACTTCCGAATACTTTGCATGTTGAGGTGACGGACGAGTGGCGTTGGCAGGAAGGTTCGCGGGAAGAGTTATGGGAAGAGAGGCAAGGAGAAAGCAGATGAATAATGGCGCGGGGCGACTGATCACTTTTGAAGGTGGGGACGGGTCAGGAAAGAGTACACAACTGCGTATGACCGCTGCATGGCTACAGGAGCGCGGGCATGAAGTGATTGTTACGCATGAGCCGGGTGATACGCCAGTTGGCAGTGAAATACGCAGACTGCTTCTGGAGGGTGAATATACACCGGTGCCTGAGTGTGAACTGTTTCTTTTTCTTGCCGATCGTGCCCAGCATGTAAGTGAGGTGATTATGCCTGCGCTGGATAGGGGTGTATGGGTGTTATGTGATCGTTTTTCTGACTCAACCATGGCGTACCAGCTAGCCGGGAGAAAGCTGGCTGATCCTGACGGGCTCGCCGCCATGCTGAAATTTGCCGAGTCGGGCATAGCTCCTGACCTTACCCTATGGTTTGACCTTCCTGTGAGTGAGGCACTGCATCGAATCAGAAGCCGCAGCAGTATGGGTGAAGAGAGTACGCGGCTTGATGAAGAGGCACAGTCATTTCATGAACTGGTGCATGCAGCCTTTGCCGAGCTTCACAGAGCAGATGCAGAGCGGATTGCCCGTATTGATGCATCAGAGGCTATTGAGCAGGTTCAGGAGCAGGTTCAGGCTGCATTTGATGTCAGGGGTATGGTGTGAGCTTTAATCCTGCTTTGGGTCATGAGCTGCTTCATGAACGCTTCGTTAGTAGTTTGAGCAAACAGAAGCTTCATCATGCATGGCTTCTCTATGGTATGAAGGGGATCGGTAAGGCAACAGAGGCGATGGCAATGGCTGCGCTCTATCTCTGCGAGGATAGAGGCGCGGGTGGGCAGGCGTGTGGAAATTGCCATGCCTGCTGTATGCTGAGGGCGGGCTCGCATCCTGATTTTATTACTGTAGAGCGATTGGAGAAGAAACGGGATATTACGGTTGATCAGATTCGTGAAGTGCTCTCGTTTCTTTCACTCAGTGGCATGGAGAGTGAGAGGCGTGTTGTACTGCTCAATGATGCTGAAACGATGAATATTCAGGCTGCCAATGCACTGCTTAAAGGGCTGGAGGAACCCACTTCGGGAAGTCTGCTTCTGGTGGTGTGCCACGATCTGATGCGTCTTCCGGCCACCATCCGGTCACGCTGTATGTTAGGGCACTGTGCACCACTGGGTGATGCTCATATGAACAGCGTTCTGGCAGAGATGGATTTCACAGATGCTACCAGAACACTGGCCGTAGAAATCGCCGGAGGCCGGCCCGGACACGTTGCCTCTCTTCAGGACTCGACGGTGGCTGATGGCCTGCTCCGCTGGCGGGCGCTTCTAAAGGATGTCCAACGGGCAGATGTGGGTGAGCTTCAAGGCTGGCTGGAGGCTCATTTGAATCTGATCCCACATGACCTGATTGTCGATGTTGTGTTGCAGGAGGCCGGAGCAAATTTGCCGGACATAAATGAGTTCTCAGCGCGTGAAGCGTTGTTAAAAACCATGTGGTCAGTCGCGGCATGGCCACGGGACGTGGTACGTCATAGCCTGAGAGCAGCCCCTGCCTTGATGGCACTGCTGCTTGAGCTTCGAGCTCTGTTAAAAGGAAAAGTTGCCGTATAATCGAAGCGAATTGTATCCTGAATTCAATGCCTGATGACAATCGGTTCAATGATCAAAGAGACTTGAGGTTGCACCCCTTAAAATTCAAACTCCATATTGAGTTTGAAGGCTCCGTAGGCCGGGCCTTCGTGAGTATCCATGAGCCAGCCAAAATCCAGCTCAATGCCATCGGCCATCTCATACTCCAGCACCGGACCGATCAGTTGTGATTGCCTGCCCGGCTGGAAGTTGCTGATTGTCCCCAATGATCCATATATCTCAAGGCCGGGCTTCAGTGTGTCGCTTGCCTTGTATCTTGAACGCCATGCGTAACCAAGCTCTGTAGAGGTTTCATTGCCCCAGAGAGGCTGCTTGAACACAAGGTTAAGCGTGTGTTTCCACCGCTCAAAAGGTTTCTCCATGAGCACCTTTAACTCCAGCAGGTCAGGCTGTTCCAGCCCCGGCGCTGCCCATATATATTCCGCATAGACGCCCAGGTCCAACCAGAGTTGGCCCGGCTCGGTGAGCTGAATAATGTTTGCCCACTTGGCTTGAGTGTAATCCAGCGATTTTCCGGGCAACTTCTCGTAGACCACGTAAACACCGGTATGCCAATGATTTGTAACACCATAAGAGAGCTCAAACTGGTGTTTACTTTTGCCCTGCTTTGCCGGGTCTTTGCTGCGGAATATTTCGCTCTGGGTTTCGAATTCAACTTCACCCTGTTTTACGTTCGGCGAATAGACCTTTTTCGCCAGCACGGTTACGGGTAGCCATGATATGGCAAGGCACAGGCCCAAAACAGTCATGATTACTTTCATCTTCTCTCCGGGTGGCATGGGTTTGAGAGCGCCGCTTGCTAACTGAATCGTTCGGTATTACCAGAAAAACATGGGGTTGAATGTGATATTGATCGAAATTGGCACAAAAGCGGGTCGGCTTTCGAAGCGGCTTTGTCTGATCCTCTCCCGAAAACTGAACCAATATGGTGTGACCATAAAACAGGAAGGAGGGCCCCTCTGTTCTTATGGTAGTGGCTGAATGATGGGTCTAGGAAGTGGTAGTGGCTGAATAACAGGCCTGGGAAGTAGTTGCGGCTGAATAACAGGTCTGGGAAGTGGCTGCGGTTGAATAACGGGTCTGGGAAGTAGTTGCGGCTGAATAACAGGCCTGGGAAGTGGTTGCGGCTGAATAACGGGTTTAGGGAGTGGTGCAGCTACGGGTTTGACTGGCAGTGGAGCAATGCCTTCAGGTTGTCTAACCGGCGTTGATCCGGGCTTTGTTGACGTTAGCCTTTTGGGTTGAGTGAGCGGTTCTCCCTTAAGTCCTGGTTTGATAGCTTTCGATTGCGCTGGGTTTACAGGCTTTCGAGCTTGATTTTTCGGCACCACACCTCTGTGACCCGGTTCAAGCAGCTTGAGATTAAAAATCTTCCTGTCTGCCGCTGTTATAGGCCTGAACGAAATTTTCCCCTTTGGAGAAAATGTTGCCACCTGTCCTGACTTGATCGAATGAGTAATAGCCTTCACATTCGTGCCAATTCCTTTTTTGATCCCTGTTGTAACCTTTGTTGAAGCCTTGTTTGTTTTAACTTTTGTTTCAACCTTGATTGAGGCATCACCGGAGAAGAGCGCGATGTTCGGGTAGGCGACTGGCACAACTGGCTGTGGAGGTGCCGGGGTTTTGCAAACATCCGGAAAGCCCAATGACGTGCCTCCTCCTTTCGAAGAGGCAGGGAATATGGCTACGGCCCACGCCGTAGGGACTATCTCCCAGGAATCCCAGAACGTC
>WSZY01000059.1 GCA_013139875.1 Mariprofundaceae bacterium
GTGCCCTGCACCATCGCCCCACCCCACCCGGAAACTATCAACCGAATTACGGCCACCAATAAGAAGATCAATGTGGTCATCCCGGTTCAGGTCAGCAAAACGAATGGCACGTGATTCAAACAGCTGCTGAGGACCAATATTATGCATGCTGAATGCAGGTGTCGGTGATCTGCTGTTTTCCAGAGACATCGTAGGCTGTGGCACCGTACTGCTACAGGCAGATAACAGCAGAAAGAAGATGCCGGCCATAAGAAGAGCCTTGTTATTAGAAAAACTATTCATATGAGAAGGCAATAGACTACACAACCCCTTGTTTGTCAAGACTTTACAGGATTTAAACCAAGCGACACGTTAAGAAAGAAGGGCTTTCCTGCTAATAACACATGGGAAATTGCTATATGGTTTTTACCCTTCTCATGTTATAGTGTCAGCAATAATATGTGATACATGTCACGTAAATATGTGATATATATCACATATGTATGATCAACATCACATAAAGTCCATGGTGTAAAATAGTGTGCCTGTGATGGAGTAGAAGGTTATATATGTATCTTGAGCACTGGGGGTTAAACGATTTTCCATTCGAAAACGTTCCCAATCCCCGCTACTACTTTGAATCCGAGACTCACCGGACTCTTTGTGAGGATCTCAATGATGCCATTGTTCGGCGTAAAGGCGCTATCGTTCTGACTGGCGAAATCGGTTGCGGAAAATCAACAATCACTCAGAGGATTCTTCTGAATCTTCCGGAGGACCGTTTCGATGTCGCTCTGATCACCTACTCCATGCTCTCACCCACTGAAATGCTCTATGAGGTGAGTCAGCAGCTTGGACTGGACGTTCCGAAGCAGGACAAAAACAGTATTCTGAAGGCCCTTCAGAATCACCTGACAAAAAATGCAGAGACGGGACGAGGCACACTTATCTGCATTGATGAGGCCCAAAGCATCCCCTCAATAGACACTCTTGAAGAGCTGCGTCTGCTCCTGAATTTCCAACTGGGCAGCAGCTTTCTCTTATCACTTCTGCTTGTTGGGCAGCCGGAGCTCCAGCATAAAATTGCCGAACTGCCACAGCTTAAACAGCGCATTGCACTGAACTTGAGCCTGAATCACTTCGATCCTGAGACCACCATGCACTACATTCTTCACCGGCTTCGTGCAGCAGGATGTACCCGCCCCATTCTTACCCGTCAGGCAATTGCGGCTGTCCACCGGGAGACCGGCGGAGTACCTCGCAAAATCAACCACCTTCTTGATCGCTGCCTGCTGGTTGGCAAGAGAGAGTCCAACTCACTTCTTGATAGCAAGCTGGTAGCTACGACCGTGCAGAGGTATCCTTCCTGATATGGCAAAATACATTGATCTGCTACGTGAGCACCAAAAGAAGGGTGGTAAGCCGGAAGCACCCTCTGCCACACCTTCAACCGAAGAGAAAGTGGAACAGCATCACGAAGAGCTTGAATCAATGTTAAAAGACGAATCCACGATCCCGGCTGACATGAAGCCCGTCATCGATAAGCCCTTTGCCAATATCGATCTTCTGGCTGGAGACACGATCGAGGCACACATTGATAGCAATGGACATCTCTCCACCGGGACTTTCCATGTTGATGAGAACGGCAATCTCTCCGCCGGAACTTTTATTTCCAAAGATGGTAAAACAGCCAGGCCTGATAAAACAGATGGTGCTGAAATCGCCCGCTGGCTCACCCGTTGCGCACAGCTGGTCTCTGAACTATTCAAATCTGCCCGCTCCAACAGCGCTGCAAGCCTTGAACCGGTATCAACTCATCTGGACATTGTTCTGAAAGAGATTGCCAGGAAAGGTAATGTTGTCACTGATCAGCTGGAGCTTGAAATATCCAAACAGATCAAACAGGTCGGCAAGATTGATCCGGATCTCGGTAGTATTATCCGAAAATCGATCATGATGATGCTCTATGCCATTAAAATGGGATGTCGACTTAAACTTGATATGGAGCAGCTGCGCCTGCATACGCTGGCCGCCATGATTCACCACATTGGAATGGCACAGATATCTCCGGAAATCCGCAAGAAAAAAGAACTGCTCACAGAAGAGGAGCTGAATGAAATCAGCACAGCTCCAGAAAAATCATATGAATATCTGATGTTATGCAACATAGCCGACACAGTCATACTTCATGCCGCAAGCCAGGCGCAGGAGCGTTATGATGGCAGTGGACCACAAGAACTTTCCGGATCTGACATTACATACAGCGCCCGTATGATCGGCCTGCTGTCAATGTTTGAAGCACTGATTCACTACAGGCCTTACAGGCACCGCCTCCTCCCTCGTGATGCCATCCGGCATCTTGTAAACCACCATAAAAAAGCATTCGATCCGGTCATGCTGAAAGCACTTATTGAATCTATCTCCCTCTATCCGGTCGGGACCTATGTGCAGCTCAATTCCGGTGATGTCGCTCTTGTTGTTCGAGTCCGCCCTCTCCGACCTCTGAGACCTCAGGTTCTCATTACCCACGACAGCCAGGGCAATGAGGTGCCTTCAAGAGAAGTTGATCTTCAGGAGCAGTCCAGCCTGACGGTTGAACGCTGCATGTACAGAGAGCAGCTCTCAACACTGAAAGAGAGCCCTGAAAAGGAATCCAGCTAAGATGAGTCCTGACACTCCTGCTACCGACAGTGAACAGGTAGAGGAGATGAAAGTCTATGCTGACCTGGTCAGTATCTATCCGGAAAATGAAGATTATCTCCGCCACTATGCGGAGCTGCTTATCAAAGACGGCCAGGCCACAACGGCTGCTGATGTCCTGAAACGCCTTCATATTCTGCTAGGTAAGCGCTCACCGGAGGAAGCCTCTGCCCTGTTACAGAAGTTCCCTCAGATTGGACGTATCACAAAGGCCGAGGCTGAACAGAAAGGAGATACCGAACTTGGTGAAATGCTTCGCGAGACGTTTGGATCAATCTGGATCAGGCTCTATCAAAAACGTATCAAAGAGGGTGACTACCTCTACCGTGTCGGTGACAGGGGCGACAGATTAACGCTGGTCATTGATGGTGAAGTTGCTGTCTTTATCCCCGATAACAATGGCAAAGTCATACTACATAATCTGATCGGATCCAATGATGTTGTGGGTGAGGCCTGCTTTCTGAATCCCGGAATTCGGAATGCCGATGTTATTGCCAACAGGGATTCAACCATCGTTGAACTTCCCCGTAAAAAGCTGCTTACCTACCTGATTAACAACCCGTTCGCTGAAAAACTTCTCGAAGAGAAAGCAGACTTCCGACAGATGACCAGCTGGCTCTCCTCCCACGAACTTCTACAGAATATCCCGCTGGATATGCGTAAATACATGGCTGGAATGACAACAATCGAACACTACAAACCCAACGCGCTGATACAGCGGGCAGGGCAGGAGGTTGATGCCGTCGATATGGTGGTCCGGGGTGACGTGTCATTTATGTTGAATGATCAAAACAACAAATATCAACCTATCGGAAAAATTCAGCCCGGTGAACTGGTCGGTGATACTTCAGCCCTTTCCAAAGCAACCTGCCCGGCAGATATTGTGGCACTCTCAGAAGTGCTGATAGCTCATATTCCCCTCTCCAGTTTTACAAACGTTGTTGAGGCCTATCCCCCCTTTAAAGAGAAACTTCTCAAGCATGCCCAGAAACAACGTGCGAAACTCATGCAAATGATTACCAAAATGGGAAACAAATCTGACAGTGTGAGTTAGGGTCACCCTGGAAAAGTCAGCGTAGCCACACGGCCCATGGGTGGGCTGCTAAAATCACAGGCACAGGCCATTGATTCAGAGGCTCTTTAGACCTTCACCTGCAGACGTCGCACCAGATCCCTGGTGGATACAACTCTGTCTGTAAAGAGAATGCCATCCAGATGATCAACCTCATGCTGAATCACCCTGGCTTCAAAACCACTGCTCTCAACATCACAGCTATCACCTTCCAGATTCTGATAGCGAACCCGGATCCTCTTTGCCCGGGGGACCACACCGACCCAATCCTGCACAGAGAGGCAGCCCTCCCGCGCCAACACATTTCCTGACCCCTCGATTACTTTCGGGTTAACCATTTGAAGCAGTCCATGATTTTTGCATGGATGCATTGAGTGCCTGCAATCGACAATCACAACACGCTGAAGTTCCCCAATTTGCGGAGCCGCAATCCCCACGCCTCCGGGGCTGGCATTCATCAGCGTTTCAAGCTCTATCAGGAGCGTTTCAAGTGCTGAATCAAACTGATTCACCGCCTTAGATGTTTCACGCAGCCGATGATCCGGTTGAGTTAGAATTGAACGCATGGGTTAAAGTTGGAAACGGAGCCTAAATGACAGCCTCATCAAGAATATGGACCTCAACATCAACACCAAGTCTGTTTGCTGCCGCCTCCAGTGGTGCACGCAACGACTCAGCCTTGCCATCGGAAAAAGCCTCCAGCGCCATCATATAGACATCACCCCGGTTATCAGTTTCACGCGAACGGGTTGATACATCAACAATGGAGACACCATTTGCAGCCAACACATCTGTGATCTCATAAACGATCCCGGGCCTGTCCGCACCTGTAACTGTCACCACACAGTCCGGCTCCTGAGGCACAATCGCCGCCTCTTCAGCGCTAATACGCTGAGACTGGACCGTCAGTCCGGTTCGCTGTTCCAATTCTGCCAGCGCGGCCTTCAGAGTCCCAAAGCCATCGCCATCGGCAAGCTTCACAATCAGCATCATGGTAAAACGCCCGCGAAGTGCGGTCATCGACGAATCCTCGATATTGGCATTGAGATGAAGCAGGGCTTCTGACACATCACGAACGATTCCTGCACGGTCATGGCCGGAGATAGAAAGCAGTAGATAGGACATGAATATCCCCCTCTTATTAGGGCCAGTTAACAGAAGTTATCCAGCGCGCTTCAAGCTTACAATGTGAAATATCAAAGTGACAGAAGAAAAGTCTGTCTACCTGCCATGGAAACAGGAGACCATACTCAGGAAACAGCTGGAATCAGACTGAGAAGGAGGAACCGCAGCCGCACTCTCCCTGCTGGTTCGGGTTGTGAAAAACAAAGGCAGCTGAAAGAACATCCTGCTGAAAGTCGATCTTCAGCCCGATCAGAGCCTTCTGATAGGCGTCCGAATCAACAAAGAGCTGGAAGCCATCATGTTCGGCAACCATATCACCCTCAGCCGGAAGGTCAGCATAGTCGAGTACATACTCCAGGCCGGAACAGCCCGCCTCCTTCAGGCTTATTCGAAGCGCCTGTTTGTCTTCTACCTTCAACACACTACGGATACGTTCACATGCAGCTTCAGTCAGCTCAATATCGAGCTCTGCAATCTGATTTGGCTCACTCTTTTTCATCAATCAGCTCCATTAATCAAGATGCTCCTGCCATCATTTTTAACCGTTCACGAATGTTTACCAGCGCACCAACGAGGGCATCTCTGTCTTCGGAGGTGTGTTCCGGCCCGAAACTGACCCGAATCGTGCTTTGTGCCTGCAGATCTGAAACACCCATAGCCAGAAGTACATGAGAAGCATCCCGCTTGCCTGATGAGCAGGCCGATCCTGATGCCACAGCAAAACCGGCCAGATCCAACTGCATCAGCAGTGTCTCTCCATCGAGGCCGGGCATCGAAAACATGGATGTATTTCCAACTCTCCCGGCCTCACGTGAAAAAAATATCACCTCAGGCAGAGCCTTTGCAAGCCTCTCTTCAAACCCGTTGCGAATAGCTGAAATGTTACCAAAATCAAGCATCCCCAAGGCAGCTGCAAAGCCGACAGCACCCGGAACGTTCTCTGTTCCTGAACGCCGTTTACGCTCCTGACCACCACCCTGAAGCAGCGGCTTGAGTTTGTGTCCCCGTCTGATGATCAGAGAACCAACACCCTTCGGGCCACCGATCTTATGAGCTGAGAACGATACAAAGTCCGCCCCCAGCTTCGACAGATCAAGCGGAAGTTTTCCCAGTGCCTGCACGGCATCGACCAGAGTAGCTACTTCAGAGTGCCTGCAATGGGCAACAACCTCTTCAACCGGCTGAATGGTACCTGTCTCATTGTTAACCAGCATCAGGCAGGCCAGTCGCGTATCCGCATCAACATGAGAGCAAAATGTTTCCGCATCAATCACACCGTTCCTGTCCGGGCGGACAGAGACCACTTCCCAGCCGGGCTTTGCAGCCCATGATTCGAGTGGCTGCAATACAGAAGGGTGTTCAATGGCTGAAACAACAATTTTTCCCGGCTCCTGCTTCGAGAGCCAGCCATGAATAGCCATATTGTTGGCTTCCGTGCCACCGGAGGTAAATACAACAGAACCGGGCTCAATATTCAGATATTCGGCCAGACTGTCTCTGGCATCATCCAGAAGCTTACGGGCCGCTCTCCCCGCCCAGTGAAGACTGGATGGGTTCCCTGACGCGGTTCTGGCTGCCTCAGTGAAGGCGGTTAATGATTCATCAATAGCCGGGGCTGTTGCATTATAATCAAGATACCGTTGCACGGGCTCCTTCCATGACTATAGGTTCAGCTTTCGGTATGTAGTTTTCAATCGGAGCAAGTACGATTTTATCCAGATAGATGTTTTGCGCGCAGACATCTTCAAGTGTAATGGTATCCAGCAAACGGTCGATATGCCTGCCCAGAGCGTGCCAGAGCTGATGGGTATCACAACGGCTTCCCTGATGACAACCGCGATCCGCATCCTCACAAAGAGTTGTCCGGATCGTCTCATTCACGGCTGTGATAATCTCAGATACAACAATATCGCTGGCCGGCTTGGCCAGTGTATAGCCACCGCCCGGCCCACGCACTGATTTAACCAGGCCTTCCTCACGCAGCCTTCTGAATAGCTGCTCCAGATAAGAGAGTGAAATAAACTGTCGTTCAGAAATTGATGCCAGTGTCACCGGCCCATGTTCACAGTTTTTATTCAGATCAACCATTGCAGAAACAGCGTAACGGCCTTTGCTGGTCAAGCGCATAACATCACCTCTCTTCGGGAAATACCCATGTAAGCAGACAGGAGATTATATACCGCACTATATTAGTCAAGTATAGATGTTTGTACTACCAACTCCCTAAATGCCACCGCCACCCAGAAAACGATCAAGTTTCTCATGCTCTCTCTTCATATCTTCGGAAAGCTGAGTGTCAGCCTTCGACTCCTTGCCGGAAGCATCAGGATGGAGTCGATCAGCCCGTTCATCCAAATCGTCCACAAGCTGCAGTACATGCTTTATTGCCTCAGCGACAGGGTTTGGCAT
>WSZY01000161.1 GCA_013139875.1 Mariprofundaceae bacterium
CAAACCCGGATCTGGCTCCGATTGATGCCGGTGCCGGTGAGCCGAGACTACCGCTGCCGGATTTTGTCGAGGGCACACTGGCCAAGCACCTCAGCGGCCTCTCCAAATATCCAAGCAGCCGTGGTAACGATGATCTGCGTCGGGCCATCGCAGCCTGGCTGATGCGCCGATATAGCCTGCAGCATGTTGACCCGGCAACGCAGGTATTAAGTGCCAACGGAACACGGGAGGCACTCTTTGCCGTTGCCCATGCACTGGTAAATCCCGAGGCCTGCTGTGGAAACGGGCAGAAACCCTATGTACTGATGCCGAACCCGATGTATCAGATCTATCTGGGAGCCGCCGTAACTTCCGGGGCTGCCCCTTACCTGATGCCATGCTCTGCCGAAAACGGTTTTGAACCTGAACTCGATGCCGTTCCGGACAGTGTCTGGGCCGACACCGCTATTGTCTATGTATGCTCGCCATCCAATCCAACAGGCTGGGTGGCTGGCGCAGACTACTACACCCGGCTGCTTGAGCTTGCCGACAAACATGACTTTTATCTGCTGGCAGATGAGTGCTACTCGGAAATCTACTGGGAGACGCCACCGGTTGGCCTGCTTGAGGTGGCTCAATCACTGGGGCGTGAAGGTTTTTCCCGATGTCTGGTTTTTAACTCTCTCTCCAAACGCTCTGCGCTGCCGGGTCTGCGCTCGGGACTTATTGCCGGAGATGCCGAACTGGTCAGCCGTTTTGCCAAGCTGCGCAGCTATACCGGGCCTGCCACACCCATCCCCCTGCAACAGGTGGCCGCGACAGCATGGTCGGATGAGACACATGTAGAGAGACATCTTGAAGTCTATCGTCAAAGTCTGGCGCTGTTTTTCGATACCTATGACCAGAGTTCACCACCTGCCGGATCATTCTTTGTCTGGCTACCGGTTGAAGATGAAGAGGCCTTTGCCATAGCTGCCTATGAGCAGCAGGCTGTCACCATACTTCCCGGCTCATACCTTGGTGCCACTGATAGAGATGGCAACAACTCAGGCACCGGATATGTCCGGGCAGCCCTGGTCGATGGGCCTGAAAAAGCTGCCGAGCTTGCCGAAAGGCTTAAGGCCGTCAGAGTCTAAGCCATGTTGATTCCAGCAAACATTGAATCAGAACTGCGCAGGCAAGCCGCATCAGGCAGTACATTGAACTGCTATCTGTATGACACAACCCCCATGCGGGAGAAGATTGAACATCTTGTTCAGATTATGCCGAACGGTCTGGAGCTCTTCTATGCCGTGAAGGCCAATCCGCATCCGGCATTCCTGAAGGCGGCTCTGCAGGCGGGTGCGGTCGGAATTGAAATTGCCAGCCTTGGTGAAGCTCGGCGGGCGGTGGATGCAGGCTTCTCTGCAGACCGGCTGATCTATACCGGCCCCGGAAAGTCTCCGGAAGAGCTGGCATGGAGTGTGGAAAACGGTGTGCGAACGGTACATATCGAATCACTTGTTGAAGCCCATCGCCTGAACAGCATCTGCAAGCAGCAGGGCAAAAGCATGGATGTGCTGCTGCGCATCAATGCCAACTTCGATATCCACGATGCCCAGACCACATTCTCAGGCGGCAGTAAAAAGTTCGGTATTGATGAAGAGAAACTGGATGAAGCGCTGCCCCAAATTCTGGCACTTGAACATCTTAACTTTCGTGGCCTGCACGTCTATGCAGCCAGTGGCGTGTTAAATGTGGGTGACCTGCTGAAAAACTGTGAGCTGGTCTTTGATCTTGCCAAAAAGATCGAGGCCACCTATGCCGGTGTAAATTGTGACATTATCGATTTCGGTGGTGGCTTTGGTGTCGACTATCTTGAAACCGGCAGTGATTTCGATCCACAGGCCTACGCCGATGGGCTGGCAGCCATGATTGCCGACTACGGTTTTGAAGGACGCCGCTTTGTGCTCGAACTGGGCCGTTATCTGGCTGCCGATTCAGGCTACTTCTGTACGGAGATTCTCGACATTAAAGAGAGCCGTGGTAAAAAACAGGTAGTCTGTGCCGGTGGTATCAATCACTTCCGAAGGCCTGCAGCCCTGTCAATCAACCATCCACTCAGTATCGTTCACACCTCGAAAGAAAAGCTGTATGATGGACAGGAGTCAGTCATAAACGAAAAGGTCTATTTTGGCGGGCCGCTCTGCACCTCAGCAGACAAGCTGGCCAATGACATTTACGTGGAGGCAGCCGATGTTGGTGATATTGCTGTGTTTGGATTGGCAGGAGCCTACGGGCTGACTATGTCCAATCAGGAATTTTTAAGTCATGCTCGACCTGAAGAGGTCGTTTTGGATCAAAAGGAGTCTGATTCATGAATCATTTACAAGAAGTAATCGATACCGCGTGGGAAACGCGCAATGAGTGGGACATGCAGAGTGTCGACATGGAGTCCCGTGACGCAATCGAACGTGCGGTTCAGCTGCTGGATGACGGTGGTGTACGTGTTGCAGAGAGAGATAGTGAAGGCAACTGGGTTACCCATGAATGGTTGAAAAAAGCCGTGCTGCTCTTCTTCAAGCTGCATGATAATCAGGTGATCAGCGGTGGCGATACCAACTATTATGACAAGGTTCCTCAGAAGTTTGCCAACTGGGGCAAAGAGATGTTCCGTAAAGGCGGTATGCGTGTCGTGCCTCCTGCAACAGTGCGTAAGGGTGCCTATATCGCATCCAAAGTCGTGCTGATGCCGAGCTACGTGAATATTGGTGCCTATGTGGATGAGGGTACGATGGTCGATACCTGGTCAACTGTGGGCTCATGTGCCCAGATTGGTAAGAACGTTCACCTCTCCGGTGGTGTTGGTATCGGTGGTGTACTTGAACCTCTGCAGGCCGCCCCGACCATTATCGAAGACAACTGCTTTATCGGCGCACGCTCCGAAGTGGTTGAAGGCGTGATTATCCGTGAAGGCTCTGTGATCTCGATGGGTGTCTATATCGGCAAATCAACCCGCATCTATGATCGTGAGACCGGTGAGACTTTTTACGGAGAAGTGCCTCCGTACTCTGTCGTGGTTTCAGGCTCCATGCCCGGTAAAGCTGGCGGCCCGAATCTCTACTGCGCCGTGATTGTGAAGAAGGTGGATGAGAAGACCCGCTCCAAGACCGGAATCACCGAGCTTCTCCGCGAGTAGCTTCAAATCTGCCTTCATGGAGGGCATATGGGTAAGGCAAATCATCTGAAAATTATAGCTCCCGACAGTGTCATATTACGGGAAGGCGAATCCAGTGATGGTGTATACATTTTGAAAAAAGGCCGGGTCTCTATCTCACGCGTGAACAGAGGCGGTCAGGAAGTGGTGTTGGCCGAACTCGGCAAAGGTGAAGTCTTTGGTGAAATGAGCCTGATCAGCCATTTGCCATGTTCCGCAACTGTGAAAGCGATGGGCGAAGCAGAGGTACTGCATTTAAGTAAGAGGCAGTTTGTTCATGCCGTGGCGGGCAACATTGCTTCAGTAGAAAATGTTTTGCGCGCGTTGTATCGGCGCATGCGCAATATGAATCTGCGGGTGATGGAGTTGGAGCATCAACTTGCTACCCAGTGCGTTAAACTGGAAGATGCAACTCAGGCTCCTGCAACAGCCAGGCCCGGAACGGTCACTGTTGCAGGCGTGACAGAGCAGGCGAAACATGCGCTGGGTGATCTGCACTGTTTTGCTATTGAAAAGTTTCCATTTCGAGTCGGTCGCTGGTCCATTACGCAGGAAAAGGTTTCATGGTTTTTTGGCAGGAAGGGAAACGATCTGGACATTCATGATATCGCTCCGTATGGAGTATCGCGACATCACTGTTTCCTTGAAAAAAAAGGATCAGGGGTTTTCCTGATTGATACCTCCCATCTGGGTACATGGGTAGATGACGAGCGATTGTGTAAAAAGTCCGGCTTCGATAAAATACTTTTGGGGCCCGGCAGTCACAAGATCTGTCTGGGATCACGGGATAGCGTCTTCACTTTTGAATTTGCTGTTCACTAGATGACCTTTCGGACAGGCCGTTTACTGTAGGCACAGATCTGCTTCGGATTATTAAAGCGGGTGGACAATCCGGGTACCATCCAGCGTAAAAGGGCAGCCATATGGCTGCCCTTTTCTATTTTTTACGTCTGAATATTATGACTGGCAAATAACTGTTTTCAGTCAAAAGCAGCCTTTTGACAGTTCTGTTTATCTGCGTGTGAAGTTGATGGCGATTTGTCCCGGCTCACGTGAAACATAACTGATTTCGATACCCTCACCAAAATATTCGTTCAACTGAGCCAGCAGTGGCAATGGGTCATGATCGTTAAGAAAAGACATTGTTTCACCGGGATGCAGGGCATTCAATGCGCCAAAGATTGCAGCGTGACGAAAGCGTTTTGCAACACCGCGTGCATCAAACGGATAGCACTGGTCAGGGGAGGTTGAATTAGAGCAATTGTGTATCATATTAAAATCCTGGATTAATGAGATTATGGCCACGCAATATTTTGCGTATCTGCCCTTCTTTTAAAGATGTAATAATAATATATATTATAAACATGTCAATAAAATATATCTTTTAATATCCGATTAACAGCTTATCCTCAGGCTATGCAACTCACCTCCTATACAGACTATTCACTTCGGACGCTGCTCTATCTTGCCACACATCAGGAGAGACTTGTCACCATTGCAGAAATCAGTGAGCACCATGGAATTTCGCACAATCACCTGATTAAAGTTGTCCATAACCTCGGTAAACATGGTTTTATCCAGACTGTTCGGGGAAAATCAGGTGGCGTTCGCCTGGCACTGAAACCCGAAAAAATTATCATTGCAGATGTTGTGCGGCTCACAGAACCACACATGAATATTCAGGAGTGTTTCTCCAGGGAGACCAATACATGCTCTTTGATTGATAACTGCAAACTGGCCGGCCTTCTCTATCAGGCACGACACGATTTTATGAAGGTTCTGGAAGAGAACACGCTTGCTGACATATTGTAAGGGGACATTCGCCTGGAAAACTAAATACCGTCTTCCCATGCCGGATTAAATATCAGAACCCTTGAACGCCTTGTGCTGATAATTAATTTTTGTGTATCAATCAGGCCAAAGACCGGTATATCTTTATAAAAACCTGCTCGGCAACGATTATGGCAGTCACCACAACGATAAACGCGACCAGACCGTGTATTGGACCGCTGAATACAACACTATCACCAAAGAAAAAATTTATAGCCCCGAGAATGATTATTTTTGAAACGAAGAGTATCCCCCAGGTTGACAGGACTCGCAGTGTCTTCGCCGTTAAACCGTTTTTTTCTTTAAAATAGCCGGCAGCACGGTGCTCAATTATGATTGTTACCTTCATCAAAAACTGCAGTAGCATTGCCGCAAGCAATGAAATTGAAAAGAGTTCAATAAAGACATAATCCCAATACTCATTAAACAGGTTGAGTACCGTTAGATCAATTAACACCGCAAAAACACTTCTTAGAAAAAGTTGCTGCCGTCCTGAGTACGCCCCGACAGGCTCGCTTTTCACACTTCTGTTTGCCATCAACTAATACCTCCTTGAACTATCCTGTGGCTCATGGGTAGAGATACATATACTTCAACTCAAGCATACTGCAGAGGTGAGGTCCATGTCTATTTCCCGTTGCTCCATTTTTTGTTCAAAAAATATTTTTCTGGTATGCAAGTCGCCCTTCAGCGGCCCGCGCACCCTGTTATGTTGCTCGCGAAATTCCTGATAGGGCTGCAGCTTGCCATCGGAATCATCAATCACAAGAGCTGCGTTGATCGTTCGGACAGGTGCCCGAACTGTCTCTTTGAGGCATTCAATAGGGCAATTCACTATAGGCATAGATATGCCTTGGATCGTTAAAGCGGGCAAACAGCTCCAGCC
>WSZY01000128.1 GCA_013139875.1 Mariprofundaceae bacterium
TCGGGAACAAAGGGAGCCAATGCCATAAAGAGCGCCAGGCCGATCAGTAGCGGATAGGGAATTCGGTCCAGAAAAGTCATCTATACTCCTTAACCCCCAACCCTACCTTCCAAACCAACTCTGGAAAGACCCGAACAATTTGTACAATTACTTATTAAGTCTATGATCATTTGCTAAATATGGGGCTTTTCAGGGCTTAGAAGCATCTTTTTAAAGGTGAAAAAGGCCTTTTAATTATTCTCTCCGTTAAGTCGGGGGAGGCTCAGTCGGAGATGTGGGGCGTTAGGCCATATAAAAACCTTGATCCACAGTAAAGTATCAGTTTAGTATCACTTAAATGAAAGTTGAACTTGTTACCACCCTGAAAAGGCAGGCTACTAAAATATTAGCCGACCTTCATGAATCAAAAGAACCAGTGTTGATTACTGAACACGGGCAACCTTCTGCCTATCTTGTTGATGTCGCTGATTTTGAATTTATGCAGAGCCGAATGCAAATTCTTGAAGGTATCGCTAAAGGTGAAGCGGCCATTCAGGAAAACCGGGTGCACACGCATGCAGAAGCAAAACAGGCAATGAGTAAGTGGCTCAAATAATCTGGTCCAGCCCCGCTCTATCTGACCTTGAAGAAATAGCAGAATATATAGCACTTGATAAAGTAAGCGCGGCACAAAAGTTAGTTAAAACAATATTTTCAACTGTTGAGCGTCTCGCAGAGTTTCCTGAATCGGGTAAGTTTCCATCGGAGATTAAGAGCAGGAAACATCGTGAGATCATTGTTGGGCCCTGTAGAATATTTTATCGATATGAAAGTGAAATTGTGTACATCGTTTATGTTATGCGTAGTGAAAGGGAATTTAGAAAGTATATTTTAAATGAACGAGAAGGCTAACGTCGTATTTCAAATTCTACTCCTTCAGTCGCCAGCCGATACGCCAGAGATGCCAGCAGGTCAATACGGTGGCGAGTGCAAAGCCGGCAACAATACCTATAGAGAGGAATGGATCGCTGTCCCCTACTCCGAGGAAGCCGTGGCGGAAGCCGTCAATCAGGTAGAAGAAGGGGTTGAAATGGCTCGCCTGCTGCCAGAGTGGAGGCAGTTGTTTGATTGAATAGAAGACACCGGAGAGAAAAGTGAGTGGCAGAATAATGAAATTATTTACCATCGACATGCTATCAAAGTTCTCCGACCACATGCCACCGATCAGTCCCATGCCGCCCATAATGATGCTGCCGCAGATACCATAGACCAGAACCAGGCCGAAATGGTGAATAGAGAGGTCAACAAAGGGGGTCAGAACCAGCAGAAAGACCGTTGCCACAATCACGGCACGCAGTACTGCTGCTGCCAAAAAGGCTATCACCATCTCAATGGCCGACAGTGGCGCCATCAACAGATAGATATGCACGTTCATCACCTTGCCGATAACGATCGAACTGGATGTGTTGGCAAATGCGTTTTGAAGCATCGTCATCATCGCCAGCCCCGGAATCAGAAAAGTGAAATAGTCCACCTCCATGCCCGGCACCTGCCGGTCACCCATCGCATAGCGAAAAACAATCAAATAGAGAATCGCCGTCAGTGCCGGCGCCGCAACAGTCTGCATATTCACCTTCAGAAAGCGGTGGGTTTCACGCTTAAACAGCGTCCATGTGCCCCGAAGGTTCATCAGACTGCCTCCTCACGCGTCAGACGCAGGAAGACATCTTCAAGATCCTCCTCGCATACACCGGCATCAAGTGGCGGGCCGAACCGCTGCATAGCGGACTCATAGGCATGGTGAAATGTCGACTGCCGCAGATGCATACGGTTGAGCGTCAGGCAGAGCTGCCCCTCATGCATCCGTGGATTGAATTCAGAGAGCGCCTCGGCATCTGCTGCACCCAGCTCCCAGCCATCCCGATAACGCAGCCAGAGATATGAGCCGGCAACCTCATGCAGAAGCTTCTCCATACCACTGGAGGTGATCACATTGCCCCGGTCAATGATGGCAACATGGTCGCAGAGCTCCTCCGCCTCCTCCAGATAGTGTGTAGTGAGAAGAATGGTTGTACCGGATGCATTGAGTTCCCGCATGTAATACCACAGACGTCTGCGAAGTTTGACATCAACACCGGCCGTCGGCTCATCAAGAACCACCAGTGGCGGCCTGTGTACCAGTGCCTGTGCCACCAGCAATCGTCTGCGCATACCGCCGGAGAGCTGGCGGGTGTTTTTATCAGCATACTCAGCCAGCTCCAGACGCTCAAGCAGGTCATTGATCCAGTTCATGTCCGGCTTCTGTCCATAAAGCCCGCAGACCATGCTCAGCACCTCGCGTGGTGTAAAGAAGGGGTCGAATGCCACCTCCTGTGGTACCACGCCTATATTACCTTTGCACCAGAGGCGTTCGGAGAACATATCGTGGCCCAGAAATTCAATACTTCCGGATGTCGGCACAACTGTATCGGCCATAATATTGATCAGCGTACTCTTACCCGCCCCATTCGGGCCGAGCAGGGCAAAGAAGCTCCCCTCCGGAACTGACAGAGAGATACCTTTCAGCGCCTCTTTACCATTGCTGTAGGATTTACAGAGCCGGTTAACGCTCAGTGCAACCGGAGTCATTAAAAAATGCCGCAATAAAAACGGAGCCAGAAGGCCCCGAATTTATGAAGTTCAGTCGAATTCAGCATCAATACCCGGCGTTGGCACAACCGCTGCCTGTCTCTGCAGGGGTAAAAGATTTTCCACAACCGCAGGAGGAGCCTGCATTGGGATTACGAATGACAAAAGATTCACCATTAACAGAGCTCTGGTAATCGACCTCAGCACCATCAATAAGCTCAAGACTCATCGGATCGACCAGCAGCTTAACACCATGACTATCAACCACTTCATCATTGTCTTTGATCTCATCATCGAAGGTAAACCCATACTGGAAACCGGAACATCCGCCTCCGGATACAAATATACGCAGATTCAGCGCACTGTTGTCTTCGTTTTCAAGCAATCCTCTGATCTTATCGGCTGCCGTATCGGTTAGGGTTAGTGACATCGTTACCTCATCAGTATATTTCGTGCTGGAGACTAGATTTTAGTTATTAAAAAGGCGTGAATCATAACAGAGTCGGTTCTGCACGTTCAATCTATACCGGAATACTCCCCTTCTTTTTGAACTGACGCAAGTTGCACTTGCCACACTGCTGCTAAAACAGACAATCAGGGCATGCGATTGATCATCCGGCTATTTGCCATCTCAATACTGTCCACCACAGCATGCAGCCCGGCTTCAGACACCATCCATGAAACCCGTTTTATAATGGGCACGCTGGTTGAGTTTACCACCCATGGTACCGGGCAGGCGCAGGCTCTGTCCGCCATTGAGGCTGCAGGCAGCGAGATGCAACGGATTGAAAACCTCTTCAGCATCTATGGTGAAGGCTCCAATCCGGTCAAGCTGTTTAATCAGTCACCACCGGGGATCATGCAGCAACTTCCGGCAGAGGTGGCCACCCTTCTGGAGACTGCGCTGAAAGTTGAAAAGAGGAGTGGCCACGCCTTCAGTCCGACACTCGGGGCACTTAACAAACTCTGGGGATTTTCACAAACAGAGATGCCAGCACTGCCGCCACCGGACGGGGAAATCAGCGAGCTCTCTAAAGCCTCCTTTGCATGCCTTCAGCACGGTTCTGAAGGGAGTTTCTCTCACAACGGCTCTCTCTGTGAACTTGATTTCGGAGCCATTGCCAAAGGTTATGCCATTGAACGGGGTATGGAGATACTCCAATCACACGGAATCAACCATGCCATTATCAATGCAGGCGGTGATATCAAAGTGATCGGAACCCATGGTGAGCGACCCTGGAAGATCGGCATTCGACACCCGCGCAACAGTGGAGAGGTGATCACCACCATTGAGGCAGCCGGAGAGATCAGCATCGTCACATCAGGTGACTATGAGCGCTATTTCAATCATCAGGGTCGGCGTTACCACCATATACTTGATCCACACAGTGGTATGCCAGCAGCCAGAGCCCGAAGTGCCACCATCATCACTTCCAACGCCATACTGGCTGATGCATGGAGCACGGCACTCTTCGTAATGGGGCATGAGGGGCTGCCACTGATCGGGAAAATGGGCATGAATGCCATACTGGTTGATGGCAACGGCAGGATTCACTATTCAAAAAATGCCGAATCCCGCTTGCAGCCCTCACGCTCGCCTCCTATGCTCCGTACATCAGATATAAAAACTGATCCTTAGGGAGGAACCATGGACGTCTCCGAGCTACTCGCATTCACAGTAAAAAACGGTGCTTCTGACCTGCACCTGTCATCGGGCGAGCCGCCCATGATCAGAATCCATGGTGATATGACCCGTATTAAAATGCCGGAAGTTGAAAATCGTGAAGTACAGGCGATGGTCTACGACATCATGAACGATACCCAGCGCAAACTGTTTGAAGAGCATCTGGAGCTCGACTTCTCCTTTGCACTGGGAGATATCGCACGTTTTCGTGTGAATGTTTTTAATCAGAACCGCGGCATGAGTGCTGTATTCCGTGTGATTCCGACCGAAGTATTCACACTGGAGCAGCTCAAATGCCCTGACATCTTCCAGGATATTGCCATGACCCCTCGTGGCATCTGTCTTGTTACCGGCCCGACCGGTTCAGGTAAATCAACCACACTTGCCGCCATGGTGGACTACCGGAATCAGAATGAAAAAGGGCATATTCTGACCATTGAAGATCCCATCGAGTTTGTTCACCGCTCAAAGAGTGCATTGATCTCCCAGCGCGAAGTCGGGCCGCACACCCACTCATTTGCCAACTCACTGAAAAGTGCACTGCGTGAGGATCCCGATGTGATCCTGGTTGGTGAGCTGCGTGATCTGGAGACCATCCGTCTTGCTCTCACTGCTGCAGAGACCGGTCACATGGTATTCGGTACCCTGCATACCTCATCCGCACCAAAAACAATCGACCGTATCATCGATGTGTTCCCTGCTGCGGAGAAGGATATGGTACGAGCCATGCTTTCCGAATCCCTGCGTGCCGTAATTTCTCAGACATTGATGAAAACCGCTGATGGTAACGGACGTATCGCTGCCCATGAGATCATGCTGGGAACCCCGGCCATCCGTAACCTGATTCGTGAAAACAAGGTGCCACAGA
>WSZY01000179.1 GCA_013139875.1 Mariprofundaceae bacterium
CCACCGCTCGCTTCAGCCATCATGCCGGCAAGCAGTCTGAAATCGTACATTGCTGCTGAGCCAAGTGACTCTCCATGCGCCTGAGGATGCAGGGTGAAGGCATCTGCGCCGATGGTCGGGTGAACCGTCACCGGAATGCCGCATCGACATGCCGTTGCAACCACAGAGTGCTCAAGATGCTCCAGCTCTGTATCCAGTAGTTTTTTACCTATACTTCTACCAAAACCCCAGTTTTCAACCGCTCCCATATTCACCGCATCGTTAATCAGGCGTCCGCTCTCCTCTGTCATACAGTAGCGGCCATCAATCAGATCCTGGTCACGGGAACGTAGCGTCTGCCCGACCAGGGCGATCTCCACATCCTGAAGCAGGGCCTCTCCGGTAAGAACAATTCCGGAGATCAGTCGCTGTTCTATCAGTCTTGCCAACAACGGGCTGAGGCCTGTGTCCATCACATGGCCGCCACAGCCGACAATAATCTTCCGTCCACCCCGATGGGCAGAAACAATCGCATCTCTTAACCGGAACAGGTCGGCACCGGCACCGAGGTTCGGCAGACTGCAGAGCAGGTCGGAAAGCGTGCCGTTGGCACTGTACGGTGCCCCGTAATCACGCTCATCGGTATCGGCTTTCCTCTCCGAGATCGGAACCGGTCTCAGTGAACTGAATGAGAGGGGGCGGGTGCTCATGAACTGTCACCAAACATCATCTCATCAACCAGCGAACAGATAATGTGAAGCAAGGTGATATGCATCTCCTGCACCCGGGGCGTTGAACTGTGTGCGATATTCAGATGAACAGAGACATTGGAATGTTTCCCAAGCAGGCCGCCATCATAACCGGTCAACGCGACTGTTTTCATGCCGGCACTCTCCGCCGCCGTCGCAGCTTTGATCACATTGGCTGAATTACCACTGGTTGAAATAGCCAGCAGCAGGTCACCCTCTCTTCCCAGAGCTTCGACCTGACGGGAGAAAATATCATCAAAGGAGAAATCATTGGCAATACTGGTGATGACAGAAGCATCATGCGTCATGGCGACTGCCGCCAGTCCCGGACGATTCACTTCGAAACGATTGACCAGTTCACCGGCAAAATGCTGTGCATCGGCGGCCGACCCGCCATTACCGCAAACCAGAATTTTGCCACCATTCTCAAGGCAGACAACCATGGTTTCAGCAGCCTTCAGCAAGGGCTCTTCCAGGCTGCTCAAACACGCCCTGCGCAGGTCAATTCCGGCTTCCATAGCCTCTCTGATAATCTCTCTCATCTGCCTTCCTACCTGAAAACATCCTGTAAATGCTCAATACGGGGAAATGGATTAATACCACCTCTCGGCGTCAGGATGATTAAATCGAAGCGGCATTGCAATCCCGTAAATTCAGGTCTCTTTCCCAGATAGGCATTCGCTGCAGAACGCAACCGTTCGCACTTGTTATCATTCACAGCCAATAGCCCCTGATCACGGCTCTGATGGGCCTTCACTTCAACAAAGACAAGGGTGTCATTTTTCAGTGAGACAATATCCAGTTCACCCCTGCCGGCACGCACGTTGCGATCAACAATCTTGTAACCGTGCCGCTTCAGATAGCGGGCAGCCCGCGCTTCCCCGCGCCGTCCCTTCTCTGTACTCACCCCTCCATCTCCAGAAGCAGTGAATAGACCCGGGATTTTGGTACGTTGCACGCTTTTGCCACACTGCCTGCCCGTTTAGAGGGGGGCAGAGCCGCCATCTTTGAAGTTGACAATGCTTCGATCAACTCATCATCCGTTGCCTCACGTTCGGCAGCAGGGCCGATCAGCAACACAATCTCACCCCGTGGAGCATGCTCTTGAAAATGCAGCGTGACCTCTGCAAGTGTCCCACAGACAAACGTCTCATGCAGCTTGGTCAGTTCACGGGCAACACAGACCTCACGATCAGACATGTTGCCGGAACAGAGCTCCACAAGCGTTTTAACAAGGCGTCTGGGAGACTCAAGCAGCACACAGGTATGAGCGGCCACCTCCAGTTCAGAGATAAGCTCACTCCGGGCTCTTCCGCTACGTGGCAGAAAGCCGACGTAGGAAAACCGATCTGTTGGCAGTCCGGAAGCGGAGAGCGCTGCAATCGGACTCGATGCCCCGGGAACAGGTATCACGGAGAAACCGGCCTTACGAACCTCCCTGACCAGGCGATAACCCGGATCGTTGATCAGTGGGGTTCCGGCATCGCTGATCAAGGCCACGCTTCTACCCTCCCGCAAATGTTCAATAATCTTTTTTGCCGCAGATGCCTCATTGTGCTCATGACATGCCAGCATCGGCGTTGATACGGCATAATGGGAAAGCAGCTTTGAACTGACCCGGGTATCTTCAGCCGCGATCAGATCAACCTCCTGCAGTGTTGTAACCGCCCGATAGGTCATATCACTCAGATTTCCGATGGGTGTGGCCACAATGAATAGTTGGCCTTCTTCCTTGAGATGTTTATCTTCCGTTTCCATGTGTTCTCTACCTTATCTGCGGACTCAATCTGCCGCAACGCCCCGCATGGCAACCTGCATGGCAGAGGCCGGAAAAACCCCATTGCAGACTGTTGGCTTGGCCCTTCTGCTGCTGTCAGCACTGCTGTTGAATGCCTGTGCACCGAAAAAAGAGATTGCACTGATTACGCCGGCCGAGCCTGGTGTAGAACACGTTTTCAAGCGCCTGTCCACACCACCTCAAACTACCAGGGAGATTCATGACCTTCTGGAGCTGGCGAGAGTCTATAATGAGAGTGAATCGGCACTCGCGGGGCTAAGTGAGCTGGCCGAGCTGGCTCCGCCCCCGATGAATGAAGAGGCAGCATTCCGGCGCGTTGAACTGCTGCTTGAGTTCCAGTATCCGGAGGGGCCTGCCGAAGCAGAGAGTCTGATCGAACAGTTCCCGCTTCATGCCCTGGTTCCCTATACTCATTCATGGCTGGCCCGGTGGTGGAGCAACCTCGGAGATGATCGTCAGGCACTGGCCGAATATGTCAAACTGCTTAAACACCCGAGACTGACCCGTGAACTGGCTGATGAGTCTCTGGACAACGGTGCTCCCCTTGCCCAGCGCCTGCCTGAATGGGAATCCGTCCAGTGGTTTCTTGCCGCTGCCGATATCGACAGCAATAGAAAAGAGTACTGGTTAAGGTCAGCTGCAAACAGAGCCTCTCTTGAAAGTATCACCAGGCTTCATAATGAGAAGCTACTGGTTGAAAAAGAGAACATCACCTTCTACCTCTACGCTGCAAGAATCCGTCTGATGTCCGGTGATATCGATGAAGTTCGTGCCATCGCAGGGCTTCTCTCAGCCAGCATGCCCTTCCACGCCACTACCCGGAAGATAGAGGGATGGGCATCGGGCATCACACAGCAGATCACCATTGGTCTGCTGCTGCCACTAACCGGAAAGTACGCACATTATGGTGAGAAGGCACTCCGTGGCATCAGACTGGCTCTGGCTGCCGAAACATATGGGGACAAGGTGGAGCTCCGTATCGAAGATACAGGCGATGATGCAACAGGTGCTGTCAACGCCTACAAGCAGCTTATATCAGACGGTTCAGACTGGGTTATCGGGCCACTGCTGACCGAGCACACCGAAGCGCTTCTCCCCCATCTCGAACCGGGTGTTCCTGTCATCAGTCTGGCAAACCGGCCCGGGATCGCCGATGCCTCATCCGGGCTCTTCATCCATACGCTTGCCAGAGATGTTCAGGCCTCCTACATGGCCGATTTTGCCTGGCAGCAGGAAGTCCGGAGGGTTGTCGTTCTGCATGGTAATTCGTTGAGCGAATCACAGGAGGCCGATGCCTTTATAGAGGCCTTCGAAAATCTCGGTGGTGAGGTTGTCGAACAGCTCATGCTGGAAGTGAGCAGTGACAGTCCTGATAGTCGCCCCGACCTGCAGGCACTGCGTGAACGAAGTGATGATGAGGAGCTGCTCGCAGAGCTTGATGAAGATCTCACCCTTCTATCGGCTGAAATTGAACTGGAAATTCGTATGCCGATCAATTTTGATGCCGTCTATCTGGCCATGCCCGGCAAACGCGTTGCTTCACTTGCCGGACAGCTGGCCTATGTCGATATTTCCGGCATCCCTCTCTATGGCAGCAATCGCTGGCAGGATGGCCATCTGCTCGATGATCGTGGGCGCTATCTCTCCGGATCACGTTTCTCCAGCATCAGCTTTCCGGCCGGTGACAGTAATGCTGTTCGCCGGATGCTCCGCTCATATCGTGAGATATGGGGCGCTGGCAAGCCCGGTAAGCTCTTCGGCATAGCATACGACTCCGTACTGATAGCCGCAGTTCTGGGAAGCAGGCTTGGGCTCAATGGCCCGGATGCATTCGATGGCCTGCAGGATAGTGATGGATTTCCGGGGCTTACAGGTCATGTCCGCTTTGATGACGAGGGCATAGGCCGCAAAGAGTTTGAGGTTTTCACCATCAAACGCGGCAAGCTAACACCCGCAGGATAAGCAACCATCCACAGAACAATTTAATGCCTCTGCCACGTTGGCTGGTTGAAACCACCAACTCAAAACAGATGTTCAGACAGCATAAAAAAGGGCTCCCTGTGGAGCTCTTTTACTTCCAATCCGGGTAGATGTTACGAGACAAGCTGTCTCAGAACGTACTGCAGAATGCCGCCATGCTGGTAGTACTCCACCTCTTTCGGGGTATCGATGCGCACATCTACGCTGAACGATTTCACCGAACCATCTTCAGCCGTAGCAGTTACATTTAACTCCTTGCCGGCGCCATCACCAATGCCATCGAAGTCATAAGTTTCCTGACCTGTCAGACCAAGTGATTCGGCAGAATCGCCAGCTTTGAACTGCAGTGGAAGAATCCCCATGCCGACCAGGTTGGAACGGTGGATACGCTCATATGTCTCTGCAATCACAGCCCGCACACCCTGCAGAAGTGGGCCTTTGGCTGCCCAGTCGCGTGATGAACCGGAACCATACTCCTTGCCTGCAAGGATGATGCTGGCGATGCCCTCATCCCTGTACTTCATCGCAGCATCATAGATGCTCATCTGCTCACCAGCCGGTTGATGATTGGTGACCCCGCCTTCTGTTCCAGGTGCCAGGCGGTTACGTAGCCGGATATTGGCGAATGTACCGCGCATCATCACCTCATGGTTACCACGACGCGAACCGTAGGAGTTGAAATCTTTCGGCTCCACACCGTGCTCACGCAGGTAGATGCCGGCGGGAGAGTCGGCCTTGATCGCACCGGCTGGTGAGATGTGATCTGTGGTCACAGAATCACCCAGCAGAGCCAATACACGCGCACCTCTGATGTCAGATACCGTGCCTGCCTCTTTGGACATGCCTTCAAAGTATGGCGGGTGCTGGATATAGGTGGACTCTGAATCCCATGCAAAACGGTCACCGGTTGGTGCCTGCAGGTTCTGCCAGTTGGCATCACCGGCATAGACATTGCCGTAAGAAGCCTCGAACTGCTCAGCTGTCACGCATGAGGCCACCACGTCAGCAATTTCTCTTTGGGTCGGCCAGATCTCTTTCAGGAAAACATCATTGCCATCCCGATCCTGACCAAGCGGATCGTTATAAAGATCAATATTCATCGTGCCTGCAATGGCATAAGCCACAACCAGTGGAGGGCTTGCCAGATAGTTCATACGCACTTCAGCATGAACACGGCCTTCGAAGTTCCGGTTGCCGGAGAGCACGGATGTTACTGCAAGATCACCCTCTGCAATGGCTGCTGATACTTCAGCAGGCAACGGGCCGGAGTTGCCGATGCAGGTGGTGCAGCCATAACCGACTGTATTGAAACCCAGTTCATTCAATGGCTCAGTTAATCCTGCCTTGTCCAGGTAATCGGTGACTACCAGTGAACCGGGGCCGAGAGATGTTTTCACCCACGCTGCAGATTTAAGGCCAAGCGCAGCAGCCTTCTTTGCAACCAGGCCTGCACCCAGCATCACGGACGGGTTGGAGGTGTTGGTGCAGGAGGTAATGGCAGCAATGAC